>JAYSYW010000184.1:0-9905 GCA_043727255.1 Rhizobacter sp.
CTGGATCAGCGACCTGTCGGCCAAAGACCCGTACTTCATCTTGCCGTTGCTGATGACGGCGTCGAGCCTGTTGCAGACGTGGCTGAACCCGCGTCCGCCCGATCCTGTGCAGGCCAAGATGATGTGGTTCATGCCGTTGATCTTCTCGGTCATGTTCTTCTTCTTCCCGGCCGGCCTGGTGCTGTACTGGCTGACGAACAACATCTTGTCGATCGCCCAGCAGTGGCTGATCAACAAACAGATGGGCGTGCTTCACACCCGCTGAACCCCGAGCGGCCGGACCTTGCGTGACGTGTGCACGCAATCTGGCCGCTCTCTGTGCCTTGGGGGGCTTGCCGGGGACGGCAACATCGGAGCACCATGCATTCATGGTCTGCGCGCAAATGCCGATTCTTCGGTGATGCGCCCATCGGCCGGCGACACCCGGGGTTTACCCGATCGCCAAGCGGTCAATGCGGGGCAGAGCCGCTGATGCAACCCCCCGTGGCGGACGATTCACTCCGGCGCGTCAAGCGGTGGCAACAGCGGTTCGGGAGGATTCATCAGGCCGGCAAGCGCGGCCTGTCACTTCCCCCCGCGCCAATTCCAGCCAACAGCCAACCGGCTGTCAGGCTGGGAGTGGGCTTTGTGGAATGAGGCTCACCGCCCGCACCAAGGCCAGGTACTCGCTCACCGGCACTTCTTCGGCGCGGCGTTGCAGGTCGAAGTTGCCGCTGAAGCGACGCTCTTCCAGCCAACGCCCAAGTGTGTTTCGCAGCATCTTGCGGCGCTGCGAAAACGACACCGTCACCAGTTCGCCCAACAGCGTTGCTTCAACCCCTTCAGGGGCTGGCAGCGGCAGCATGCGCACGATGGCCGAATCAACTCGGGGTGGGGGGTCGAACGACTCGGGTGGCACGTCGAGCACCGATTCGATGTGGTAGCGCCACTGCAGCATCACCGTCAAACGGCCGTAGTCTTTGTTGCCCGGGCTCGCGGCCATGCGATCGACCACTTCCTTTTGCAGCATGAAGTGCTGGTCGCGCACATGGTCCACCGCGTCGAGCAGGTGGAACAAGATCGGCGTGGAGATGTTGTACGGCAGGTTGCCAACCACGCGCAGCGGCTGGCCGCACTCGCCGGCCAGCGCTTTGAAATCAACCTTCAGCACGTCGGATTCAATGACCGTCAACTCGGGCCGCTTGCGCAGCCGCGCGGCCAGGTCGCGGTCGAGTTCGATCACGTGCAGGTGGCTGCAGCTGGCCACCAGCGGCACCGTCATCGCCCCCAGGCCGGGGCCGATTTCGACCAGCGCCTCACCGGGTTGAGGGTTGATGGCATCGACGATGGCCCCAAGGATTCCCGGGTCGGTCAGGAAGTGCTGGCCGAAGCGCTTGCGCGCAATGTGCTTCACTGCGGCGGCTCGCGCATCTCGATGTAGGCGCGGGCGCGCAGGTCGCGCATCCACTCGCTGTACGCGGTGTCGAACTTCTGCTCACGCAGCGCGGTGCGCGCCTGCTCGCGCAGTTGTTTCGGGTCGAGGGCCGTCTGCCGGCGCTCGGTCACCTGGATCAGGTGCACACCGAAGCGCGACACGATCGGGTCTGACACGCCGTTGATCGGCAGCGCGTTCATCGCCTGCTCGAACTCGGGCACAAAGTTGCCCGGCGACGCCCAGCCCAGGTCGCCACCTTGCGGGGCGCTGCTGTCTTCAGAGTTGTCTCGGGCCAGTTGCTCAAAGCCACGCGCGCCGGTTTCGATCTGCCGCTTCAAGCCTTGCAGGCGGCGCACGGCGGCGTCTTGTTTGAGTTGCGGCGAGACGCGCAGCAAGATGTGCCGGGCGCGTGTCTGGGTGATGCTCGTGCCGGCTTCCTGGCGTTCGACCAGCTTGAGCACATGGAAGCCCGCGCCGGTGCGCAGCAGGGCAGGCGCCACGTCGCCGGCTTTCACGTCTTTGACCGCGTTGACGAACAGGTCGGGCAGGCGGTTGGCCGGACGCAGACCGATCACGCCGCCCTTGGCGCGGTTGCTGTCGTCCGACATGCTTTGCGCCACCAGCTCGAAGGCTTCGCCCCCGCGCGCACGCGCCAGCGCGGTTTCGGCGCGGGCGCGCCGTTCGGCCACCACGGCTTCGCTGGCGCCTTCAGGCACCGCCACCAGCACATGGGCGATGTTGTATTCGGTGGCCGCGCCACCCGGCCCACGCTGTTGCACAAGGAAGGCGTCGATTTCGGCGTCGGTGATGCGGATGCGGGACTGCACCTCGCGCTCGCGCAGCCGCTCGACCATCATCTGGTCACGCACGTTGTTGCGAAAGCGCAGGTAGTCGAGGCCCTCTGTGCGCAGCCGCTCGCGCAATTGGGTGGGCGTCAGCTGGTTCTGTTGGGCGATGTTGACGAGTGCCCGGTCCAGGTCGGTGTCGTCGATGCGCTGACCGCTTTCGCGGGCATGGGTGACCTGCACCCGTTCGTCGATCAAGGCTTCAAGCACCTCGCGGCGCAGCACGTCGTCGGCGGGCAGTGTGGCGCCACCGCGTTTGGCGTCTGCACGCACGCGCTCAAGGCGCTGTTGCAGCTCGCCCGCGCTCACCACTTCCTGGTTGACGATGGCGAGGATGTAGTCGGCCGTGGTGGGCGCTTTGCGTTGCGCCTGCGCGGGCGTGAACGCCAGAGTGACGGCCAGGCAAGCGGCTGCGGTCAACCGGGGGGCAAAGCTGCCCGCACGGCTGCCAGCAAAGCGACCGGCAAAACTGCCAGCGAGACGTTGAGCGAAAGGGGGTGTGCGAAGCGGCATGGTGGCTCAGTGGGCTCTACGGGGCGACAGGCGTGGACGGGTCGTCCCGCAGCAAACGGTAGCCCGGGACATTGTCCTTCAACACCCTCAGCGGGTTGGTTCCCAGGCGGGACAGGCCGACGAACTCGATCTCGAAACCCAGCTGGGTGGTGGCTTCCACCTGGCTGGTGGACAGGCGCTTGGCGACCACACGGCCGATCCAGCAGCCGGCGTCGTATTCGACACCCAGCACCGAGTCGGTGATGCGGCTGTCGAGCAGGCTGTAGTTGATGCGGCCGACGCTGTACCAGGTGCCTTGGCAATCGCTTCGGGCCGTGCCACGTTTGCCCGCGCCAGGTGCAGGTCCATAGACTGGCCACTGCCAGCCGAGTTCCACCTGCTTGCTGTCGCCGCGTTTCAAGCGGTAGGCCGCGTTGAGCGTGCGGTACGGGCCGGGCGACCAACGTGCACCCAAGATGGCGCGGGTGGTGCGTTCGGTTTCGGGGTTGTATTGCAGCGCGGCGTCGAACTTCCAGTGCTTCACCAGGCTCGACGAGCCCATCAGCAGCAGGTCCGACAGCCGCTGCGTCGTGGGCTCGCCGCTGGGTGTGATGCGCTGGTCGCTGAACAAAAAGCGCTGCGCCACGCCGAGGCGCAGCAGCTCGGCGCCGTTGCCGGCATCGAGCACACGCGAGGTGACGCCAGCCGTGAGCTGATGGGCGTCTGATACCCGGTCGATGCCCGAGAAGGCGTTGTCGGTGTAGATCGACTCGAAGTTGAAGTCTTTTTCGGCCGAGTCAAAGGTGGGCAGGTGGCTTTGTTCGCGGAAGGGTGTGCGCACGTACAGCAGGCGCGGCTCCAGCGTTTGGCGGCTGGCGCGGCCGAACCATTGCGCGTCGCGTTCCAGCACCCAGGCGCTGTCGACGCTGAAGGTGGGGATGAGGCGGCGGGTGTCGCTGCGTTCGATGCCGCCGAGGACCGGCCGGTCCAGTTCGTAGCGTGCGGCATTCACCGACAGCTTCGGGATCAGCGTCCAGCCCGGTGTCACCCACGGCCGGCTGATCGAGCCCTGTGCATGCCAGCGTGTGCCGGTGGGCCGTGCGGTGCTGCCGATCCGCTGGTAGCCGTCGGGGTTGGTGAAGCGGTTCACTTCGGTCTCGAACGCCAGCTCCAGGCCGCCCACCATCGGCTGGCGGGTGCGCACGCCGAGCTGCGGTGCGCGGTCGTAAGGGGCGTCGATCAGGCTGACCGGGTCTTGCAGCACCTGCCAGCGGTGCACCCGCGCATAGGTTGTCCAGCTGCCCAGGCCCCCGGCGTCGCCGAAGAAGCGCTGGCTGGCTTGCAGGTCGAGCGGCAGCAGGCGCGGGGTCAGGTTGTCGATGTTGCCGGGGAAGTCTTTCCAGTAGTCGTCGTCTGAAACGCGGGTGAGCTTGGCGCTGTAGGCACCGCCCTGCCACGGCAGGCCAACGTGGCCGAAGTTGACGGCACCGCGCTCGCCGCCGAACAGCTTGTCGTGCGGCAGCACGTTCAGGTGCAGGCGGCCGTCGTAGGTGGGCATCAAGTAGCGGAATTCGCTGTCGAGGCCGATACCGCGTTTGGTGATGACGGTGGGCGTGAGCGTCGCGTCGCGGTTCGGAGCGATGTTCCAGTAGTACGGAACGGCCACTTGCAGGCCGGTTTTGGTGTCGAGCCCGATCGAGGGCGGCAACCAACCCGACTTGCGTTCGTCCGACAGTGGAAAACTCAAGATCGGCGCCCCGAGGATCGGCACGCCATAAAAACGCAGCACCGCGCCTTCGGCGATGCCCTCGTTCTTGTCGAAGTCGAGCCGGATCTTGTCGGTGGACAGCAGCCAGGCCGGGTCACCCGAGCCATCGGCCGGGCAACTGGTGTAGGTGGCGCCGATGGCCGAGGCGCGTTGCTCGCCAAGGAAGTCGAGCCGCTTGGCCGTGCCGCCGGCCTGGGTGCGCGAGAAGAAGTAGGTCGGCTCCAGAAAGAAGCCCTCGAAGCGTTCGACCTTCAATTGCAGTTCGCTGCCGGAGTAGCGGTCGCCCTGGCGCATCAGGCTGACCTTGCCGGTGGCGCGTGCCAGATCGTTGGGCTGGTTGTAGCTCAGGCGGTCGGCGCGAATCACCAGGTCGCCACGGCGCAATTCCACGTTGCCCTCGGCGACGGTTTCCAGGTCGGGCTGGCCGCGAATTTCGTTGGCTTCCAGCGTCGTTTGTTCGGCGGCGGGCGAAGAAGGTGCTTCTTGCGCCGCCGCACGTGGCATGCCCACCGACAGCGCGGCCACCGCCAACGCGGCGGGGTGGCGGTTCAGGGTGCGCAGCAGTCGCAAGAGCGGGCGCAAGGACAGACGCAGGAGCGGACGCAAAAGCAGGGCGGAAGCCAAAGTCAGAGGGGACGTTTCGGGAGCTTGGCGCCGGGGCCTGCAGCGCGTGATCTGCGGGGCGCAAGCCGTGCGAGGCACGGGGCGACGGTTTGTAGAATCGATTATCCATGAGGGCCCCGCCGCAACGGCAGGTGCCCCTCGCAACAACCCCACCGCCCACCCGCTGACAGGCCCCATGCCGACTGCTCCGACCGACCACCCCGCCGTGCCCTGGGCCGACGACACCCGCCGCGCGGCCTTCGATCAGTGGCTGGCCAGCCTGGGCGACTTCGGCGTCGATGCGACCAGCGTGCGCACGGCCAGCGCCGACGCGAGCTTTCGCCGTTACCTGCGGCTCGACACCGCCCACGGCCCACGCATCGTGATGGACGCTCCGCCGGCCCACGAAGACTGCCGCCCCTTCGTGCACGTGGCTGGCCTGCTGCGCGGCGCCGGCCTGAACGCGCCCGAGGTGCTGGCCTGGGACGAAGCCCGGGGCTTCATGTTGTTGTCCGACCTCGGCGACCAGACCTACTTGTCGCAGTTGAATGACCACAGCGCCAAGCCGCTGTACACCGACGCCCTGCAGGCCTTGGTGCGCTTGCAAGGCATCGCCGCCGCCGACCAGGTGCCTGCCTACGACCACGCGCTGATGCTGCGTGAGTTGCAGTTGTTTCCCGACTGGTACGTCGCCCATCACGCCGGCGCCACGCTCAGCACCGAAGAGGCCACGCGCCTCGGCGCCGTCTTCGAGCTGATCCTGAAGAACACGCTGACTCAACCGGCAGTGCTGGTGCACCGCGACTACCACTCGCGCAACCTGATGGTCTGCGGCGAGCCGGGCAGCGTTGGCAACCCGGGCATCCTCGACTTCCAAGATGCGGTGTGGGGCCCCATCACCTACGACTTGGCCAGCCTGCTGCGCGACGCCTACGTGGAGCTGGAAGAAGACGTGCAGATCGACTTTGCCGCCCGCTACTGGGAACGCGCGAAGAAGGCCGGCCTGCCGGTCTCGGCCGACTTCGGCGAGTTCTGGCGCGACTTTGAATGGATGGGCCTGCAGCGCCACCTGAAGGTGCTGGGCATCTTTGCCCGCTTGTCCAAGCGCGACGGCAAAGACGGCTACCTCAAAGACCTGCCGCTGGTCTGGCGCTACGCCCACCGCGTGGCCACGCGCTACCAGGGCCTGGGCCCGCTGGCGCACCTGCTGGAGCGGCTGGCGGGCGACCAGCGGGTCGAAGGCTTTTACTGATCGGCTGAGTGCGCCCCACCCTGTCGCCTCACACCGAGGCTCAGGGGCGGGCGACTCGTTGAACGGTCAGTCAAACCTCCACCCCAACGTCAGCCGAACGAACGCGCCTGCGCCAACCCGCCCAGGCGCGCGGTGATCTCGAAGAATTCCGAGACGGTGTCTTCGATGATCTGCCGGGCGGACTTCACCGAATCGATCAGCCCGACGGTTTGGCCGGCCAGCGCCGGGGCGGCTTCCATGTCGCCGTCGAAGTACACGCTGCGAATGTTTTTCAGCGCATCGGCTGGCATCAGGCCCTCGTCGTACAGGGCTTGCGTGCGTTGTGACTTCAATGCGCGAATGCAGGGTGTGGACTTCTTGTTCAGCACCCAGGTGCCGGTTTCCTTGGCTTCGACGATCGCGTTTTTGTAGTTCGCATGCACCGGGCTTTCGGTGCAGCTCACAAAGCGCGTGCCCATCTGGATGGCCTCGGCGCCGAGCGCAAACGCCGCCGCCATGCCCCGGCCATCGCAAATGCCACCAGCGGCGATCAGCGGCACGTCGGTGCGGGCGCGTATCGCCTGCAGCAGCACCAGCGTCGAAACCTCTTCCGGGTTCTTGAAGCCGCCGCCTTCGGCGCCTTCAACCACCAGGCCGTCGATGCCGGCGTCCACACACTTCAGCGCCGCATCGACCGTGGGCACCGCGTGGTAGACCACGATGCCGGCGTCTTGCAGGGGCTTCACGAACTTGGCGGGGCTGCCGGCCGAGGTCGTCACGAACTTCACGCCCGAGTTGCAGACGAACTTCAGCATCGCGTCGTCTTTCAAGAAGCGGATCGGCAGGTTCACGCCGAAGGGCAAGCCCAGGGCGCACATCTGGGTGATCTCAGCCTGGCAGTTCTCGGTCTCGCCCGATGACGTTTCGATGATGCCCAGCCCGCCCGCGCGCGAGACGGCCGAGGCGAGCGGTGTGCGGGCGATCCAGCCCATCGGGGCTTGCACGATCGGGTAGGTGGCGCCGGTGTGGGCAAGGACACGGTTCATGCGGGTTCCATCCAAAACAAAAGGCAGGGTGGCGATTCTGGGATCGACGGCGTGCCGGTGGTGTCGCCTGGGTGGCGCGGGGGGGGCGCGATGGCACGCGGTGGCACGTGGTGTCATCTCCGCCGCCGCGACAATGCGGGGCTGCCGAACGCCGACCGACCATGCTGCGAATCACCGAACTGCGACTGCCGCTGAACCACCCCGAAGACGCCCTGCGCCCCGCCGTCGTGGCCCGGCTCGGCGTGCCCGATGCGGCGCTGCACGCCTTCACCGTGTTCAAACGCAGCTACGACGCGCGCAAGAAGAGCGCGGTGGTATTGATCTACACGCTCGATTGCGACGTGGCCGACGAAGCCGGCGTGCGGGCCCGCCTCGCGGGTGACGCGCACATTCGCCCGTCGCCCGACACGCGCTACCAGTTCATCGGCCATGCACCGGCCGACTTCCATGTGGCCGAACGCCCGCGCCCGCTGGTCGTCGGCTTCGGCCCGTGTGGTTTGTTCGCGGCGCTGATCCTGGCGCAGATGGGCCTGCGGCCGATCGTGCTCGAGCGTGGCAAGGAAGTGCGCGAACGCACCAAAGACACCTGGGGCCTGTGGCGCAAGCGCGAACTGAACCCCGAGTCGAACGTGCAGTTTGGTGAAGGCGGCGCCGGCACCTTCAGCGACGGCAAGCTCTGGAGCCAGATCAGCGACCCGCGCCACCTGACCCGCAAGGTGCTCACCGAGTTCGTGAAGGCCGGTGCGCCGGACGAGATCCTCTTCGTCAACAAGCCGCACATCGGCACCTTCCGCCTCGTCAGCATGATCGAGAAGATGCGCGCTGACATCGTGGCGCTGGGCGGAGAAATTCGCTTCCAGCAACGCGTGACCGACGTGCGCATCGAAAACGGGCCTGACGGAAGAGCGATCCGGGGCGTCACGCTTCAAACCGGCGAGGAATTGCGCGCCGACCACGTGGTGCTGGCACTCGGCCACAGCGCGCGCGACACCTTCACGATGCTGCATGAACGTGGTGTGCACATGGAGGCCAAGCCGTTTTCGATCGGCTATCGCATCGAGCACCCGCAGGGCCTGATCGACAAGGCGCGCTTTGGGCCGAACGCCGGCAACCCGATTCTTGGCGCGGCCGACTACAAGCTGGTGCATCACGCGAAGAACGGCCGCTCGGTCTACAGCTTCTGCATGTGCCCCGGCGGCACCGTGGTGGCGGCCACGTCGGAACTGAACCGCGTGGTCACCAACGGCATGAGCCAGTACTCGCGCAGCGAACGCAACGCCAACGCGGGCATTGTGGTGGGCATCTCGCCACAAGACTATCGGCTCGACCCGAACGCCACCGGCCCGATCAGCCCGTTGGATGGCATGGCCTTCCAGCGCCACTTCGAGTCGCGCGCGTTCGAGCTGGGCGGCGGCACGTATGACGCGCCGGCGCAAATGGTTGGCGACTTCATCAAGGGCCGTCGCTCGACCGTGCTGGGCAAGGTCGAACCTTCGTACAAGCCGGGCGTGAACCTCACCGACCTGGGCGAGCGTGGCAACGAAAGCCTGCCCGTCTATGCCATCGAAGCCATCCGCGAAGCCCTGCCTGCCTTCGACCGCCAGATCGCTGGTTTCTCGATGGCCGACGCGGTGCTGACGGGTGTTGAAACCCGCACCTCGTCACCGTTGCGCATGACGCGCGGCAAAGACTTCCAGAGCCTGAACGTGAAGGGCTTGTACCCGGCTGGCGAAGGCGCCGGCTATGCGGGCGGGATCATGTCGGCGGGGGTTGATGGCATCGAGGTGGCCGAGGCCCTGGGCCGGGCGATGCTCGAAACCCGCGCGGTGGGCTGAGCACCGCCACGCTCGTCGCCCAGCCAACTGGGCTGCTCACTGCCTCGCTCACTGCGCCCGGAAAAACTTCTCCGGGTTGGCCATCGCCCCGGGCGTCCAGCGCATGCGCAGCTTGTCGTCCGACGCCACAAGTTGCGTCCGCCGCATCGAACGTTCGATGCGCTCGGTGGAGGTGTGGAAGAACTGCAGGAAGGCCTCGCCCATCTTCAGTGTGGAAGTCACGTCCACGGTGGCGCTCTTCTTGTTGGGCGCGAGTTCCAGGCGGGTGATCTCGTAGCTGTACTCAATGGTCAGCATGCCGCCGGCCTTTTCGCCCATCTCCTCAAACATCTTGAAGCTCTCGCGCAGGCTGTCGCAGGCTTGGTTTTTGTTCATGTCCACCACCTGCGTCTTGCCGGCGATCAGGCTTTCCTGGTGGAGCTTCAGCTTTCCGCCGAGTTGCTTGCACAGCGCTTCGGGGTCGCGTTTGTAGGTGTTGTGCTGTTGCAGCTTGTAGAAATCTTGCACCATCTGTTCATCGAGCTTGCTGCCGTCGATCAGATAGAACCAGCCCACAACCAACCCGGCCACCACGGCCAATGCCCACTTCATCATTCCCTCGCTCCTTGTTGTGTTTTCTCTTCGACGTTGCAGTTGACATCAAGGGCAGGCCGCCATCACCTGCGCCACTG
>JAYSYW010000185.1:0-9879 GCA_043727255.1 Rhizobacter sp.
GGCAGCGCGCAGGAGCTTCAGGACAAGCTGGGCGCCTACCTGCGGAACCAACCCGCTGACGAGCTGTACAAGGGCGAGGTCAAACGCAACAAGGAGGCCATGGCGGTCTTCGCGGCTGATGAGGACTTGCAACAAGCCCTGGAAGCCTGGGTTGCCAAAGGAAAACTGGCCAAGCTGGCTGGCTTGTGGGTCAAGGGCCTGGCCCTTGACTGGAACGCGCTGTACAGCGGGCACAAGCCCCGCAGGGTGAGCCTGCCGACCTATCCGTTTGCGAGAGATCAGTACTGGGTCAAGGTGCAAACGCCCAAGCGGGCACCCGCGCAAGGAGCGGTCGCCCTGCACCCCTTGCTGCATACCAACACGTCTGACCTGAACGAGCATCGGTACAGCAGCACGTTCACGGGAGCGGAGCCGTTCTTCAACGACGACTCTCAGTCGAGTCTCAAGGTGCTGCCCGAGCAGGCACAGCGAGAGATGGCAAGACAGGCGGTGGGTCGCGCTGCCGGGCACCCGGGTGCCGAAGTCGAACTGCAAGACGAGGTCTTTGCGCACCCGATCGCGGTGGAAGACCAACCCGTGCAAGTGCACATCGCCCTCCAAGCCGAGGCCGACGGTGCGATCAGCTACGAGATCTACAGCCAGGGCGCAGGCGAAGAAGAGGTGCTGCACGGGCAAGGCCGCGCGGTGTTCGTCCCGTCTGATGCAGCCTCGCATGAAAGCCAAACCATGTTGCTGAGCCCGCAATGGCACATGAAGGCGGCCCAAGGGCAAGAGCGGGCCTGGCAGGAGCGCCACGTGCTGCTGTGCGGCGTGGAGGCAACTCCCGGTCTGGCCCAAGCGCGGGTGCGGCACCTGAGTGCCCAAGGTGAACTCGACGATCGCTACACGAACACTGCCCAACAACTCAGAGAGCACCTGCAAGCCCTGCTGCACAGCAAGCCCACGGGTGCGGTGTTGGTGCAATTGGTGGTGCCGTTGGAAGACGAGAGCCTGAGCGGGCTGAGCGGCTTGCTCAAGAGCGTGACCCAAGAGAACCCGAAACTGATCGGCCAGGTGCTGGAAGTCGAAGCCGGAACCAACGCGCATGAACTCAGCGACTGGCTGCAAGCCGATGCGGCCAGTGGCGACGTGCAAGTGCGCTACCGCGCAGGTCAGCGAGAGGTGCAACAACTCGGCGTTCAAACAGAACCCATACACGCAGCTCCTCTGGGGAAACCTGGCGGCGTTTACCTCATCACCGGAGGGGCGGGCGGTCTGGGCCTGATCTTCGCGAAGGCCATCGCCGAACAAGCCCCGAACACCACACTGATCCTGACTGGCCGCAGCGAACTCAGCGTGGCCAAGCAGGCCCAACTTCAGCAAATCACGGCTCGTGTGGATTACCGGGCCGTTGACGTGAACGACGCCCAGGCGCTCGAACGCCTGGTGGCTGAGGTGAACGGCAGCTACGGTGACTTGAGTGGTGTGATTCACAGCGCTGGCGTGCTGCGAGATGGCTTCCTGCTGAAGAAGAGCGCGCAAGAGCTGCAAGATGTGTTCGCCCCGAAGGTGAGCGGCCTCATCCACCTGGACTCGGCTACCCAAGCTCAGGCGTTGGATTACTTCATCACCTTCGGCTCCACGAGCGGGGTGTTCGGCAACGTCGGCCAAGCCGACTACGCGGCGGCCAACGCCTTCATGGACGACTACATGAAGGCGCGAGCCGAGCGCGTGCAACGAGGGGAGCGCCAAGGCCGAAGCCTTAGCGTGAACTGGCCCCTGTGGGAAAGCGGCGGCATGCGCATTGACGCGGCCAGCCGAGAGCGGATGTGGCGAAGCGCTGGGCTAATTCCGCTGGGCACCCAGGCCGGCGTGCGCGCCCTGGCGCAGGCTTTGGCACTTGAGCAAGCCCACGTGGTCGTCTTGCGAGGCGATCCAGCGCGCCTGCAACGCATGGTGCGAGACGTCTCCGCCACCCGGCTTGAGACACGAGCGGTCTCAAACACCCCGATTGACCAGCCCGCTGATGCTCACGAATTGCACATCAAGTTTGAAGCCGCGCTCAAGCAACTCTTGTCTCTGCAACTCCAGATCGCCGAACAAGACCTGGACCGTGACACCGAGCTGCGCGAATTCGGCTTTGACTCCATCAGCTTGACCGCGCTGGGCAATCAACTCAACCAGCACTACGGCCTCGAGTTCGCTCCCATCGTCTTCTTCGAGTACCCCACGCTGGCTCAACTGAGCGAGCACTTGGCCCGCGAACATGCGGCTACGCTGGCCCCGCATTTCTTCGCCCGATCAGGCCCGAGCCCGAGCACACCGGAGCCACGCACTGCTCCAGTGCCCGAACCGCGAACGCGCCTCAAGAGGCGCAAGCAGCAAAGCTTGGCGCAACAGCAGCAATCCACGGGGGAAAGAACGCCGCTCCATCACGAGCCCATTGCCATCATCGGCGTGAGCGGCCGATACCCGAGGTCGGACACCGTCGATGCGCTCTGGAAGAACCTTCTTGCGGGGGTGGACTTCGTCAGCGAGGTTCCGCTCGAGCGTTGGCCCTTGGCCGATTTCTACTGCGCCGACAAGGACGAGGCCGTTCTCACCAGACGAAGCCACAGCAAGCTGGGCAGCTTCATCAGAGACGTGAACGAGTTCGACTGCCAGTTTTTCGATCTGTCTCCAGATGAAGCCACTGCGGGAGGCCCCAAGGAACTTCTGCTCATGGAAGTGGCTTGGTCGCTGTTTGAATCGGCCGGCTATACGCGAGAGAGCCTGCGCACGCAGCATGCATCGAACGTGGGGGTGTATGTCGGTGCCATGCCGGGTACCGAGCACTACTACGGGTTCGGCAGCGTGAACAATCCGCCGGTGCCGCCGATGTCGATTTCGACGCTCGCGCACCGGGTTTCCGAGCTGTTCAATCTGGTCGGCCCCAGCATTGCCGTCGACACCCAAAGCGCTTCATCCATGACCGCCATTCACATGGCCTGCGAAGCGCTGCGAAGCGGGAGCTGCGAGTTGGCGATCGCCGGGGGCGTGTGCGTGCTCTACCCTGAGATCTACATGGCGCTGAGCGCCCGTGGCGGGGTGGGGAGCCACATCGACAGCCGCAGCTTCATGCAAGGCGACGGACCTTTGCTGTGCGAAGGTGCGGGAGCTGTGTTGCTCAAGCCCCTGTCGCGTGCCGTGGCGGACGGTGACAACGTACTGGCAGTGGTGCGTGCATCGGCGGTGAACCATGCCGGACGCGGCAGCATTGCCAACGGCCCGAACCTCAGTGCGCAAACCAAGTTGTTCAGTGACGTGATCGCCAGAGCGGGTGTCGATCCGCGCACCATCGGCTATGTGGAGGCAGCGGCCAACGGCTCACCCTTGGGTGACGCGGTCGAAGTGGCGGCGCTGTCCAAGGCCTTCCGCCAGTTCACCGACGAGAAGCAGTTCTGCGCCATCGGTTCGATCAAATCATCCATGGGTCACGCCGAAGCTGCTTCTGGCATCTCGCAACTGACAAAGCTGGTGCTGCAACTGAAGCATCGAACGATGGTTCCCTTGCTCAAGGGCGAAAGGCTGAACCCAAACCTCGACTTGGAGCAATCACCGTTCTATCTTCCTCAGGGCCACACCGCATGGCCACGACCGACGTGCAACGAACAGGGGCAGGAATTGCCGCGCCGCGCGATGGTCAACTCCATGGGGGCGGGAGGCGCTTACGCCAGTGTTCTGGTTGAGGAATACGTGATGCCAGGCCGAAGCAACGAACCCTGTGGCGGGCCGCATCTCGTGGTGCTTTCCGCGAAAACAGTGCCGAGTTTGCGGGTGCAGGCTCAGCAGCTGTTGTCCTTCATTGCCGAGCGGTCCGCTTTGCAGTCCCACGACCTTGCCGACTTGGCTTACACCCTGCAAGTGGGCCGTGAAGCGATGAATGCGCGTCTGGCCGTCATCGTGAGCGGGCATGACGATCTGGTCGCTGCGCTGCGACATTTCCTTTCGCCGAGTGACGAGGTTGAGCTCGATGTGTTTGAAGGCGACCTCTCTCCGTCGGCGGTTCGATCGGCGCCAAGCGAGGATGCAGCCTTGATCGAACGCTGCTTGGAACAGCGAGACCTGGTCACCTTGGCGCAACTCTGGGTCAGCGGGCGATACGTGCGATGGCAAGCCATGCACCCGCTCGGCAAGAGAAAGCGACTTGCGCTTCCGACGTATCCGTTTGATCGACAACCGTTGGGAAAGACAGCGGGCATCTCTGCCGACGAGCAGGCTGCAGACCTGCGTTCCGCCGGCCCGATCGATGTTCCCAACTAGTTTCAGTGCCATGTGGCGCCCGTGCTGGCTGCCTGGCCCTTTGGTGTGAGGGCCGGTCACCGCAGGAAGTAAATCAACGAGGCGTCCAGCCGTTCCGTCTTGACGCTCGGATATACGTCATGTGAAGCGCCCCGGGATTCGTGGAGGCCATTTGGTGGAAGCCAGTCCACCATCGTGGCGCAGCGCGGCGCGCGGTCAAAATCCTTGGCACGCGATTCGACGCTGCACACAGCGACGGGTCCTCTTGCCGGTACGCTTCCGACTGGTTCCCGAGCAGCCCTCAGGGACAGGGGGGGCATAGAGCCCTCAAAAGCCGGGGCCGTTCAGTCAATGTTGATCTAGGGGTTGCTGCCGGCCATGCGGCCGCTGATATTCATCACGCTGGCAGTTGTCGGCATTCGATATAGGAGACCCAGATGCGCACCTCTTTCTTCCTCTTGAAGTCCGTCGCGGCGGGCCTGGCGTTTACAGCGCTGTTCCATCTCGAAGCGTTGGCAGTGCCAGTCGCGCCCGGTGCGGCGTCGTCGATATTGCCGGGGACAACCGCAGCGGCTCGTCCTGAACTCGAAGGTACAGTGATCGCCGACGTCACGGCTTCCTGGGTCTCCGCAGACGACCCAATGTACGGTTTTCCGGGCGCGGCAGGCTCTTTGCAGTCGCGGGTGGTGCAGGAGACGGGCAGCGGAAATCTGGATTTCTACTGGCGCATCACCGTGAATCGGCCGTCCTACCCCTCATACGTTCCGACGCTGCTGACGATTGCCGGCTTGGATCTGGGTAACTTTCTGACAGGCGCTTCCTTCGATGCCGACTACAGAACTGACGGGTTGGGGTCGTCAGCGCCCATTGGCGCGTTCGCTGCGAACTCAGGTTCGTTCACATTCGAGTTCGGCAGTTCCACCTTCGGGCCGGGGAGTACGTCGTACTTCCTCTTGCTGCACTCCAATGCCACGGCGTATGACATGTCCGCGCTGGCAAATCTTGGCGCTTCGTCAGTGGCAACGTTTGCACCAATCGCTGCGCCAGTTCCCGAACCTTCAACCTACGGCCTGATGCTCGTGGGCCTCGTTGCGCTGACCTTTGCTGCCCGTCGCCGCCCGGGGCGCCCATTTCAGTTTCAGACGGCATAGGGGTCTCGCACTGGAGTTCGCAGCGGATCTATTTCCTCGGCTGCACGCCGCCCGGGTTCAATTGCAAGTCTGCGTCCGTGGCGCACGAACGGAATCCTGCCAGACAAGATGGCTTCGAGAGCTCGGGCCGCCCGACTCCTGCGATGCCGGGTACTGTGCTGGTCAAGTTTTTCGGACACCGCCCAGTCCACGCTCTTGCGAGCGTCAGGTCCAGCACCACCGACAGGTACAGCCAACCGCTGCGCGTGCGGGTGTAGGGCCTGGTTGGTGCCGCTCGGGTTGAAGCGCCGCGCCGGTGCTCGCGCATCAGGCGGCGCACACGGTGTCACCCCAGGTGCAAACCCTTGGAGCGCAGCACTGCGCACAGGCGCTGGCTGCCGTGGACCTTGCCGCTGGCGGCGAATTCGGCCTTGAGTTGCGTGTGGCCAGGCAGGCTGCAGGCCGGGCCAGGGCGAAGCTCATGCGCTACGTCCGCGAGTACAACAAAAATCCCAAACCATTGAAGTGGACCTTCGCCGATTCAACCCGACGGATCACATCCGATTCAGGGGTACGACGCGTGGATGGCGTGCACCAGCTGGCGTGGGCCCAGGCGCGCGCGCGTCGGTCAACGCCCACAGACGATCGAGCCGCAGTCTGAGAGACATCGGAGGCCTGCAGAGCAACGATGCTTCCAAAGGAACTGCCATGACGCACCACATTCCCGGTCTACCAGACGACGTCGATGATCCTCCGAGCGCCCTGCCAGTTCAGCCGGAGCTCCAGCCCGTTTTGCCTTTGACGCAGGACGACGATGAGCCCCACGAGAACGGCCAGCCCGAACACTTCAAAAATCAAACAGGAGCCTGATATGGACAAAACAGACCCACCCGCGTCCATGGGCGTCTTCAAGCCCGTGGGCCACGTGGTTGCATCCTTTCCTGGAGCCGATCAAGCAGAGAACACAGCAACCGCTCTTGCATCACTGGACATTGCTGCCGCAGAGATCATGCGCTACACGCCTCCCCAGATGATTGAACAGGTTGACCGGGACATCGCAAACGCCAGCCCACTGGCATCGATCGGCCAGGAACTCAACCTCGTCAAGGCGCACCGCGCCTTGGCTGAGCTCGGTTACCACTTCCTCGTGATTCATGCGCCCGATGACGAATTGAGCGCGCGGGTTGCGGAGGTCGCCAAAAAACACGGCGCCGAGCGGGCGCAAAAGTATGGCCGGTTCGTAATCGAAGAGCTCATCGAACAAGGCGACGATGAGCGGCAGACCTTCGAGTCACCCGCCCGCGGCCTCGATGCTCAGACGACGACAGGCACAGAGAAGGAACGTAGCGAGCGCTGAAAGCGGTTTCAGCCATGCGGTCTACGGCCCGAAGTGAGACTCCCGTCCCTCGCTGCGCCCTCAACCAGGCTGCAAGCGCCTCGCGGATACTGGCGGCCCCGCCGCTAAGACGTTCTCGTCCGCCCCGTCCATGAGCATGGAACGCTTCACCCTGAACCCTCTGGCCGATGCCAGCCTTGTTGATGCGATTCGCGTCCATGCGCAATGGCAAGAGCCCTGCGATGTCGAAGAGCGCGATGGGCTGCTGCTGGTGGCCGGCTCGACGCGCTTTCCGGGGGCTTATCTCAACTGTGTGGTGCGGACGGACGACAGCGTGACGCCTGAGGCGTTGATCGGACGATCGAGATCGTTCTTTGGGCCGCGTGACCGGGGCTTCACCGTCATCACCCGCGCCAGCCGCGACGCGGCCCTCGAAGACGCCTTGGCGCGCGAGCCCGGCTTCGAGCAGCGGGCCGAATCCCCCTGCATGGCGGTGACCGCGAGGGTGGCCGAGCCGGTGCCAGCCGACGGCATCACGCTGCAAGCCATGACCGAACCGAAGCATGTGGTTGATGCCGCCCAGGTGCATGCCCAGGCGTATGCCGTGCTCGGGACGCCCGAGAGCGTGGTTCAGAAGCTCTTTGCCCACCCCGCCAGGGTGCTCGCAACGCCGGTGATTGGCTGCGTGGCCTACCGCGCGGGCGAGCCGGTGGCATCGGCGCTGGCCATCCAGAGTGGGCCGGCGGCGGGTGTGTATTGGGTGGGCACTGTGCCCTCGGCGTCACGCCTGGGTCTGGCGACTTTGTGCACGGCTTGGGTCACCAACCGCTCGATCGATGCGGGTGCCGCAAACGTCAATCTGCAGGCGAGTGCGCTGGGCGCGCCGGTCTACGAGCGCATGGGTTATGGCCGGTTTGATCGCATGCGGTGGTTTGTCTGCCGCGCAGCGGGCTGAGCGGTTTTCTCAGCCTATGAGCCAGGGACCCTGCGACCCCCTCCATTGAGGTCGCTGTCCCTGGCTCGGGCACCCCGCGAGTCGAGCTGTTTTGGCGCATTGTTTTACGCCATCTTCATGGGCATCTCGTCGCCTGTTTGTGGTGACGGTGCCTCTGTTGTCGTCTCCTCCAGCCCCTCTCGCATTCCGCTTGCCGCAAAGGTAACCGACCGCCTGCCGTGCGCCCATCCCCGAAGTTCGCGGCCGGGAAAACGAGGCCGGGGGAAACACGGCGGGGGAAACGAGAGGCCGGGAAAACACGGACGAGGCCCCGACCAGCGGCGTGCTTGGGGTGACCCCCACATCGGGGGCTCTCCCCGTGGACGTGGGGTTCTTCCCGAACCTGTGCCCTCTTACAACCGTGTTTAACAAATTGACACGTCTGAGGGTTCACATGAAATCAATTGTTCTTGCCATCGCTTTGCTGGCACCTGCCTGGGCCAGTGCCCAGAACCTGGTGACCAACGGCAGCTTTGAAGACACCACGCAGTCGGCCGGAAGCTGGAATGTCTACAACGCGGTCAATGGCTGGAGCACCCTGCAAGGCCCGGGCATCGAGCTCCGCAACAACGCCGTGGGGCAGGCCTACGACGGCGTCAACTTCGTGGAGCTCGACTCGCACAACGCCATCGACACCAACAGTTGGATGGGCCAGACGATCGCCACCACTTCGGGCCTCGACTACCTGTTGTCATTCTTCTACTCGCCGCGCATCAATGTGGCCACGGCGTCGAACGGCATCGACGTGTACTGGGGCTCGACGCTGCTCAATGCCTCGCCCATCAGTGGCAATGGCAGCGGTTTGTCGGCGCACCAGTGGACTCAGTATTCCTTCACCGTCAAGGGCACTGGCAGCGACCTGTTGAGCTTTCGTGCGGTGGGGCTGGACGACAGCCTGGGTGGATCGCTCGATGCGGTTCGTTTGGTGACCGCCCCGGTGCCGGAGCCTGAAACCTACGCGATGCTGCTGGCCGGTCTGGCGTTCGTCAGTTTTGCGCTGCGTCGCCGCATGATCTGACTGCAGGACTCGCCTCAGAGCGCAGGCACCGCCTCAACTTCACAGTCGAACGGCAGCCAGCGCGAGGCCAAGGTTGACAGCCTGCCGGCGTCACCGGTGGTGAGCAGCCGGATGCGTCGAGCGCTCGCCGACGCATCGGTGCCGGCAAACAGACGCGCCGCTTGGCGTGCCACCGCATCGGCGGTGTCGATCAATTGAACGTGGGGCCCGAGCGCGTCCTGGATCTGTTCTCGAACGAACGGGTAGTGGGTGCAGCCCAGCACGACGGTGTCAACACCCGCGTCTTTCAAGGGCTGGCAACAGGTGTGCAGCAAGGCCCGCAGCGCTGCATCGTCGGGGGCGCCTTGTTCGATCATCGCGGCGAGCCCGGGGCAGGGCTGAAGCAGCACTTCGGCGCCCGCGCCATGCGTGGCGAGAAGCTGGCGGAATTTTTCACTGCGCAAGGTCATGGGTGTGGCCATCACGGCCACACGGCCAGTGCGCGACGCCTTCACTGCCGGCTTCAAGCCCGGCTCCACCCCTACCACCGGAATGTGTGGCCAGCGCTCTCGCACACGAGCCACGGCAACCGCTGTCGCCGTGTTGCAAGCCACCACAAGCATTTGCGCCCCTTCGGCCAACAAGTGCTCGGCGATGCGCTCGGTGCGGTCTGCCACGTAGGCATCGCTGCGTTCGCCGTAGGGCGCGTGGGCTGAGTCGGCCACGTACACCAGTTCGGCGGTCGGCAGGGCCTGGTGCAGCGCGCGCAACACCGACAAACCGCCCACCCCGGAATCGAACACACCCACCTTCGGCGGCGCCGAAACGACGGGGGCGGGGAAGGGTGCGGGCAGGCCGGAGATCATGGCGGCGGGCAGTCTAGCAGCGGGTGTCCATGCGGCCGTCGTCGCCATTTGCAGGGGTAAAAAGACATGCGACAATCGCAAAAAACGAACGATCGTTCGTTTTCGACTCCGCTGCGATTCTTCGGCCTTTGACGCAGCGCCGATGCGCCCAGCAGCGCTGCATGCCAACCCAACGCCTCATCAGCCCCGGAGAAATTCCCAATGAAAGTTCTGGTACCCGTCAAACGCGTGGTGGACTACAACGTGAAGGTCCGCGTGAAGAGCGACGGAAGCGGTGTGGACATCGCCAACGTCAA
>JAYSYW010000186.1:0-9859 GCA_043727255.1 Rhizobacter sp.
CACCGGCTTCTTGTCCCATAGCTACGGCTATGGGCCTGCGAACCCGGCAAAAACTGTCCTCGCTGAGCCCAAATTTCGCTTCGACGCCCCAAGCCCGACCGGCTCCTAGGAACCTGTCGGGCTTGGGAGCTTCGTTCGGCTCGCGATTCAAACCCCTCTTAGCCCCCTCTTTCAAGCCCCATTGACCAACGCACGCAGCGCGTCCGGGTCCACCGGCTTGACCAAGTGCGCATTGAAGCCTGCTGCAATGGCACGGGCCACGTCTTGGGGTTGACCGTAGCCAGACAACGCAACCAGTCGGCCCGTGTAGCCGCCCTGTCGCAGACGCTGGGCCACTTCGTAGCCGTTGAGTGAGGGCAGCCCGATGTCGATCAGCGCGAGGTCGGGCTTGACGCCCATCACCTCCCCGAGACCCTCCTCGCCGTCGGCCACCGTGGACACGTGGTGGCCCGCCAGTTCGAGCAACGCGCGCAGGGCTTCGCTGGCGTCTTCGTTGTCTTCGACCACCACCACGCGGCGCACCACGCGTGAGGGTGGCGCGGCCACTTCGATCGCCCCCTGGGGCGCATCAAGTTCGGCGTTGATGCGAGGCAGGCGAACGGTGAACACACTGCCCTGCCCTGGCCCGTCGCTGGCGGCCGACACGCTGCCGCCGTGCAGTTCAGACAAGCGCCGCACCAGCGTCAAGCCGATGCCCAGGCCACCCTGGCGGCGGTCGAGCGAACGTTCGCCCTGCACGAACAGGTCGAACACCCGCGCCTGCAACGACATTGCCATGCCCACCCCGCTGTCGCGCACTTCGAGCACGGCGTCGGCGCCTTCCGCGCGCACCGAAACGGCGACCGAACCGCCTTCGGGCGTGTACTTCAAGGCGTTGGTCAGCAGGTTGTTGACGATCTGCTCAAGCCGCGTGCCGTCGGCGTTGACCCACACGTCTTCGAGCTTCACCTCGATGGTGTGGTTCTTCAGCAGGCCCGACACCTCCAGTGTGGACAACAAGCGCTGCGCCGCCTGGCCCATGTTCAGCGGGTGACGCGACAAGGTGATCTTGCCGGCGATCACGCGCGCCACGTCGAGCAGGTCGTCCATCAGGCGGGCCAGATGGCGCGTTTGGCGCGTGATGATGAGCCGCGCGCGAATGGCGGCGTCGTGATCAGACGCCACACGGTTCAGCACCTCGGACGCCGCTGAAATGGCCCCCAGCGGGTTGCGCAGTTCGTGGCCCAGCATGGCCAGGAATTCATCTTTCGCGCGGTTCGCGGTTTCGGCTTCAACACGGGCGATGTGCTCGCGCGCCACGAACTCGGCCCGCTCGCGCTCGACCGACTTTTGCTGGGTCACATCGACCACCACGCCAATCATGTGCAGCGGCTGCTGGGCGCCGTCGTACACCAGCACGCCGCGCCCCGAAAGCCAATGCTCGGTGCCGTCGCGGTGTTTCACCCGGAACTCGAAGGTGACGTGGTCATGGCCGTGTTTGCGGGCGGTCTGCACGCTGCGCCGCACGTTGTCGCGGTCTTGCACGTCGATGTGCTCCAGCCATTCGTCCCAGCCCGACTCGAATTCCCACAGGTCCATGCCGAACAGCCGGGCCAGGCCCGATGTCCAGGTGACGGCATCAGCGCTGAACTGGTGGTTGAAGAAACCCACATGGCCGGCGGCCTGGGCCAGTTCGACCAAATGCTGGCTTTCGCGCAGGCGGCGTTCGGTGTGGATCAGCGCGTCTTGCGCCCACTTGCGCTCGGAGATGTCGGTGTACGCGCCGATGGCCCCGCGTGGCAGGCCGGCTGCGTCGTACAGCGGCACCGCGTGGGTGATCAGGCGCAGGCGGCGGCCATCGGGAAACACGATTTCCAGCTCGACGTCGCGGGTGGTCAGCCCGCGTGCCGCGCGGCGCAGCGGCTGTTCGGACAAAGGCAGTTCGGCGCCATCGACCAGGGTGCGGTGCGGGGGCAAATCACCGTTCGGGGCGGCGTTGAACAGACTCAGCAGCGCCGGGTTGCGCATCACCTGTTTGCATTCGCGGTCTTGCGCAAAGGCCAGTGCGATCGGGCTGCCGTGAAACAGCGTCTCGAACTCATCCGCCTTGGCCTGCAGGCGTTCGCGCGCCAATTCGCGCTGGGACTGGGCGACTTGCAGGGCTTCTTGCAGCCAAGCCAGTTCGAGCACTTCGCTGCGTTTTTGCACGCCATCTGAACCTTGGCTGGCCAAGGCCTGCAAAGGCGTGGTGACGCGGCGTGACACCAGCCAAGCCAGCGCCAGCCCGGCCAGCAGCGACAACAGCCCCGCCCCCAATGCTGCCGCGAAAGACAGCGCGTTGGCGCGGTTGATCGGGTCGGCCGGCACGCCCACTGCCACGCCCCACCCGGCCAGGTCGATCGTCTGCCAGGCGATGTAGGTCGAGGCACCGTTCAGCGCGCGGGCTTGCAGCAAGCCCGAGGGCCGGTTGGCGATGGGCGCCTGCGCTTCCTTGGGCACTTCTTTGGCCACGTACAAATCGCCGTCGCGGCTGCGAGCGATGAGCCGGTAGCGCGCATCGAAAAGCGACACGAAGCCGTCCGACGACACGCTCGCGCTCGACATGAGGCGCTGCCAGCTGTTGGTGTCGATCCACGCGCCGAAGGCGTAGCGCAGCTGGCCTTTGATTTCGACCGGCACCAGGATGCCGGTGGTGAACTCGCCGTTCGGCCCCGGCATCACGCTCGTCAGCACCGGCTCGCGGGTGCGCTTCAGGCGCTCCATCGCGGCGTTGTCTTGCAGCTTGCCCAGCGGCTGGCCGGGCACTTGCCGCATGTTGAAGAGAACGGTGCCGTCCAGATCAACCAGAAACACGCTGCTCCAGGAACTGCGCAAGGTGGGCAAGCCGTTCAGGGTGCCGAAGAAGCCGGGGACGTCGTCTTGCTGGAGGGTGTTGCCGTACGACAGGATGTACAGCGCGTCGATCGACGAGACGATTTCACGCTCGACGGTGAGCGCGAAGTTGCTGGCGCTGCGCTGCAGGCTGGCTTCGAGCTGCTCGCGGCCGTCGTTGATCTGCTGGGCGATCAAATAGGCCGCCAACGCGCTGATGGGGACCGTGGCGACCACGATCACCGCCATGAAATAGGCCCGCAGTGAAGCCTTGGGCCAATGCAGCAGGGATCGGAGCGCTTGAAAAGGCACGTTGGGTAGGGAGGCCGGCGAATCCCGCGAGCGTAACGGGGAAAAGCCGGGGTGAAGCGGGTTGCGCCACGTGGAAGAAGGTCAATCCGGCGTGGCATTGAAACCAAAAGAAAAGGCGCAGGGCTTGCGAGGCCGTGCGCCCTTGATTGGCCAGCTGTGATGGCTTGAATCAGCGCCTCGGGTCAGCGCGCCCCGGGCAGTTTTTGTGCGCTGGTCAGGAGGTCGCGCAGGGTCGGCAAGGTGTTTTGGGCAAAGGTGCGCAGCGCGGGGTTGTTGGCGCTGGAGGCGGCCTTCTCGAACAGCGCAATGTCGTCCTGGTGGGCCTTGATGCCGACGACGCGAACGAACTGCCGGTCGAATTCGGCGCCTGAGGCCTTGGTCAACTGGTCAAGCTCTGCTTTCCTGTCGGACGGCAACTGTGTGGGCAGCGCGACGTTGCCCTGCATAGCCAACTGCTGCAACTTGTCGTTGGCCATGCTGTGGTGATCGACCAGCATGGCGGCGTACGACTTCACCGCCGAGTCAGTGGCCTTTTGTTGAGCCAGGCGAGCCGTTTCGAGTTCAAACAGGCCGCTCGCAGCAGCCGTCTTGGCGAAGTCTTGCTCCATCGCCGTCCAGGCGGCGCTTACGCTGCCGGTGGGCGGTATGCCGGCGCTTGTCGGGTTGTTCTCGATCATGCCGCCGGGTGTGGTGGTCGTCGTGCCGGTGGATGTTGTGGTCGACGTGCCGGCTGTACTTTGCGGGGGGCCTTCCGCAATGGGCGAAGGTGTGCCGGGCAAGTCGGACCGGCTGACTTCTGTGCCTTCTTCGGTGCGGTTGCACCCTGCCAAAGCGATGGCCGCGACGACCGATGCTGCAAGGGCCATGCGAATCGAGCGTGGGGTGCGTGTCGTTGTGCTTTTCATGATTGCCTCCGTGAGTGCGTTGAAGCCCGCCCGGCCCAAAAGGGGCACGGCGGGCAGGGGCCGATCCGGCCGGTCAGGTGGTGCTCTTCAGGCGGTCGCGCAACAGCTTGATCTGGTCGTGGTTGCGTTGAACGCCGAGTTGCTGGCGGGCCACGACGGCGCGAGCCTGCTCGGGCAGGTTGGTGTCGTTCAGGGCCTTGCGGTAGCGGGCCAGGGCGTGGTCTTCACCACGCTCGCATTCTTCGAGCATCGCTTGGTCGGTGTAGCCGACCAGCGAGCCGCGAACAGCCACCCAGCCCCGGTGCAGCGCGCCGGTTGCGCTGCCGCCGTGGTCGGGCTTGCCGCCGTACTGCAGCACCAGTGGCTGAAGTTCGGCCGCCGCCTGCTGGCATTCCTTGGAGCGCAGGGAGAACAGGTTGCGCAGTTCAGATGAGGTCGCATGCTCGGCGCAGGTCTGAAAACCGAACTCACCGTCCTTGCTGGTTTCGATCAAGTCGTTCAAGGTGTCGACGATGTCGTCATGGCTCATTTCATTTCCTTTCGATGGGCAATGGCCCGGTGGTTGGGCGTTTGATGGGGGACATGCAAGTGACTCCTCCGAAGAAGGTTCACAGCGAATGTGGCAATCCGCGTGCCTCCGAAACCCGGGTCAAAAAGCAGCACATCGGGAAAATATGCCGCGCTTTCCGACCTTCACTTGGCAGCTTCTTCCATGCCCTGAACCAGGGGTGCAGCAGGAGCGCAGATTGCTCGCGGCAACACCACCTTTCAGGAAGATGTTGCGGCAACGATCGCTTCAGCCTGCAAGTTCGTGCCCCATTTTTGTCAAGGGTGGCCCACTCGGTATCAGATGGAAAGTTGGTTTTTTCTCCGCCTGACAAGCACTTGGCCCGTGAAGCTCAAGGCCCGTGCAACGGCCCGGGGGCTTGGCGAAAAGGCGGCACAGGTGTTGCAGAACAAGGGTCTAGCAGACCGCTCTCGCAGCGTCGCCGATGGCTGGCGCTTTGGCCTTGAAGTCTTGAAATGACTCACCTGAAATAACCAACATGAATGCCCCGGCAAACCGCCTTGAACATCGGCAACACCAGACGCTGACCCCCCGGCTGCAGCACGCCGTTCGCTTGTTGCAGTTGTCGTCACTCGACTTCGCGCAGGAGGTGCAGGCGGCAATGGGCAAGAACCCCTTCCTCGAAAGCGACGAGTCCGACACCACACCGGCCGAATCCTTCGACTCGCCCTCGGACGCCGATGAATCGCGCTTCAACAGCGTTGAGGCAGACGGTTCGGCAGCGGGTGAATCGCAGGCCTGGGAGCGTGACAACTGGCAGAACGCCTCAACCGGGCCGCGCGCTTCATCGGGTGACGGCGACCTTGGCACCATGGAAATGGTGGCCGCCGATGAAGGCCTGCGCGAACACCTGCACAGCCAGATCAACGTGCGCCCGCTGTCGGCGCGTGACCGCGTGTTGGTGTGCACCTTGATCGAGTCGCTGGACGATGACGGCTACCTGCGCTGCGACCTTGAAGAGCTGACCGCGCTGATCGAACTCGACACCGAGGTGGAAGCCTGCGAAATGAGCACCGCGCTCAAGCTGGTGCAGTCACTCGACCCCTGCGGCGTGGCCGCCCGCAGCGTGGCCGAATGCCTGCTTTTGCAACTCGAAACCATCTCCAACGAGGCCGATCGTGAACTGCCCCGGCGGATCATCACCGACCACCTGCATCGCCTGTCGCAACACGACATCACGGGCTTGGCCAAGGCGCTGAAGTGCAGCGTGGCCGAAGCCGAAGCGGCCTGCGAACGCATCCGCCGCCTGAACCCCCGCCCGGGCTGGAACTTTGGTTCGCAGCAGGTGCAGTACGTGACGCCCGATGTGGTGGTCAGAAAGATCAAGGGCGTGTGGACAGCCACGCTGAACCCGACCATCGTGCCCAAGGTGCGGCTGAACCACGTGTATGCCGAGCTGTTTCAACGTCACCGCGAATCACAGCACGCGGAACTGGCGGCACATCTTCAAGAAGCACGCTGGACGGTGCGCAACGTGGAGCAACGGTTTTCCACCATCCTCAGCGTGGCCGAAGCCATCTTGAAGCGGCAGCATCACTTCCTTGAATTCGGCCCGCTGGCGATGAAGCCGCTGGGCCTGCGCGAGATTGCCGACGAGGTGGGCTTGCACGAGTCCACCGTCTCGCGGGTTACCAACAACAAGTACATGGCCACGCCGGCCGGCGTGTTCGAGCTGAAGTACTTCTTCTCGCGCGCCATGCCCACGGCCAGTGGTGGAGCCTGTTCGGCCACCGCCATTCGCGGCGTCATCAAAGACATGATCGACGCCGAAAAACCGACCGATCCCCTGTCAGACGCCGAGATCGCCCGCCTGCTGGCCCGCCAAGGCCTCACGGTGGCGCGCCGCACCGTCACCAAGTACCGCCAGTTGCTGAAGGTGCCGGCGGTGGAGCGGCGGCGCAAGCACTCGTGAGCCGCGGGCGAAGGCAACGCGCCAAAGCGGGTTTGGCCACGGTGGCCGGGCAAGACGTGCAATGGGCCAATGGCGACACGATCAGCTGCGGCACGGCCAGCACCACCGGGTTTTTCAGCTTTGGCCCCAAGCAGCTTCAGCCCCAACAGACGCTTGGCGAGCGAACGCCCTGCTTCGGTCCGATTGGCAAACGCATCCATGCGTGACGGGCCGCGCATCGGCCGACGCTTGTTTTGCGCTGCATCAACGTCGCCGTGTTACCCCGCTGAGGTGCCCTTTGCAACCTTCATGTTTGCAGCCTTCATCACCGAGGCGTTGCTGAAAAAAGGAAGCCCGGCAGAGCCGGGCTTCCTTCGCAGTGACACAACCCGTGGAAGGGTCAGCCCATGTGCAGGCCGCCGTTGACGGAGAAGTCAGCGCCCGTGGCAAAGCCCGATTCGTCAGACGCCACCCACGACACGATCGATGCGATGTCGGCCGGCGTGCCAAGACGCTTGACCGGGATGCCGGCCACGATCTTGTCGAGCACGTCTTGGCGGATGGCCTTGACCATTTCGGTGGCGATGTAGCCCGGGCTCACCGTGTTGACGGTGACGCCCTTGTTGGCCACTTCTTGCGCCAGCGCCATGGTGAAGCCGTGCATGCCGGCTTTGGCGGCCGAGTAGTTGGTCTGGCCGAACTGGCCCTTCTCGCCGTTCACCGAGCTGATGTTGACGATGCGGCCCCAGCCCTTGTCGAGCATGTCGTCGATGACTTGCTTGGTGACGTTGAACAGGCTGGTGAGGTTGGTCTCGATCACCGCGTCCCAGTCGGCCCGGCTCATCTTGCGGAACATGCCGTCGCGTGTGATGCCGGCGTTGTTGACCAGCACATCGACCGAGCCGTGTTCGGCTTTCACCTTCTGGAAGGCCGCGACCGTGGAGTCCCAGTCACCCACGTTGCCCACCGAGGCGAAGAAGTTGAAGCCAAGCGCCTTCTGCTCATTCAGCCACTTGTCGAAGTCGCGGCTCGGGCCGCAGCCAGCAATCACCTTGTAGCCGTCTTGGTGCAGCCGCTGGCACATGGTGGTTCCGATGCCCCCCATGCCGCCGGTGACGTAGGCAACTTTCTGAGTCATTTTTTTCTCCTGTTGTTCATCATGAATAACGCGTGAGCGTCCCCCCTGCTGGCCGGGGCGTCAATCGGGTTCCCCCGCAGGCCCCAGCCGATTCCATCGAGCTGTTTAACGCTCGACCGTCAACGCAACGCCCATGCCGCCACCAATGCACAAGCTGGCGATGCCGCGCTTGCTGTTGCGCTTTTGCATTTCATGCAGCAGAGTCACCAGCACGCGGCAACCCGATGCACCGATGGGGTGCCCGATGGCAATGGCACCGCCGTTGACGTTCACCTTGCTGGTGTCCCAGCCCATTTCCTTGTTGACCGCGCAGGCCTGGGCGGCAAAGGCTTCGTTGATCTCAAGCAGGTCGAGGTCAGACGCCTTCCAGCCGGCGCGCTGCAGGGCGCGCTGCGAAGCCGGCACCGGGCCCAGGCCCATCAGCGCGGGGTCGAGGCCGGCGCTGGCATACGACGCAATGCGGGCCAGCGGTTGCAGGCCCAGCTGGTCAGCCTTCTTGGCCGACATCACCACCACGCCGGCAGCGCCGTCGTTCAGGCCCGAGGCATTGCCCGCAGTCACCGAGCCCGCCTTGTCGAAGGCGGGGCGCAGGCCGGCCAGCGCGTCGGCGTTGGTCTTGCGGTTCACAAACTCGTCGGTGTCGAACACCACCGGGTCGCCCTTCTTCTGGGCAATGCTGAAGGGCACGATCTCGTCTTTGAAGCGGCCGGCGTCTTGAGCGGCAGCGGCCTTCTGCTGTGACCCAAGAGCCAGCGCGTCTTGTTCGGCGCGGGTGACGCCATGGAGCTTGGCCACGTTCTCGGCCGTGATGCCCATGTGGTACTGGTTGTACACATCCCACAGGCCGTCGGTGATCATGGTGTCAACCATCTTCCAGTCGCCCATGCGCTGGCCGTCGCGCGAGTTGGGCAGCACGTGGGGCGACATGCTCATGCTCTCTTGGCCACCGGCGATGACGATCTCGCTGTCGCCGTCGCGGATGGACTGCGCCGCGAGCATCACCGCCTTCAGGCCCGAACCGCAGACCTTGTTGATGGTCATCGCCGGCACGCCGTGTGGCAGGCCCGCCTTGATAACCGCTTGCCGCGCCGGGTTCTGGCCCACGCCGGCCGTCAACACCTGGCCAAGGATGACTTCGCCGATCTGGTCGCCGGTGAGCCTGGCGCGCTTGAGCAGCTCGATCAACACAGCCGCGCCCAACTCAGAGGCGGGGGTCTTGGCGAGGGTGCCGCCAAACTTGCCCACGGCGGTTCTGGCGGCGGCAACGATCACGATGTCGGTGGTCATGGTTTTTCTCTCCTGAAGGGGGTGGTGTGAAGGATGTGCGTGGGCGTTAAGACGGTCAATAGGCTGAATTGACGAACGTCAAGCCTTCTGCTTTACGTAGCGGCCAGGAGCCGGTTCGATGGGAGTGAACTGACGATTGCCGGGCACCTTGGGCGCGGTCACTTGCTTGCCGGCTTGCGCCTTCAGCCAAGCCGTCCAGTCGGGCCACCAACTGCCGGCATGTTCTTTGGCACGAGCAAACCATGCGTCAGAGGCGGCGGGCAGGTTGCCGTCTTCGACGATCCAGTGGCTGCGCTTGTTGGCCGCGGGGTGGTTGATGACGCCCGCAATGTGACCCGAAGCGCCCAGCACGAACCGATGCTTGCCCTTGCTGCCCGGCAGCGCCTGCGTGTTCCGGTAGGCGCCGTCCCAGGGCACGATGTGGTCTTCGCGCGACCCGTACACATAGGTGGGCAGGTTCAGGGTTCCGAGGTCAACCTTCTGGCCGCACACCGTCACCTTGCCTGGCTTGACGAGGTTGTTTTCGAGGTAGGTGTTGCGCAGGTACCAGCAGAACATCGGGCCGGGCAGGTTGGTGTCGTCGCAGTTCCAGAACAGCAGGTCGAACGCCGGCGGCGCCTTGCCCTGCAGGTAGCCGTTGACGACGTAGGGCCAGATCAGGTCGTTGGCGCGCAGCGCCGCGAACACCTGGGCCAGTTCGCTTCCCTTGAGCAGCCCGCCCTTGCCGATCGCCGACTCGCGCGAGGCCGCCGATGATTCGGAGACCAGGAGCCCGATCTCGCCGGCGTCGGTGAAGACGAGCATGGCGGTCAGCAGCGTCATGCTCGCGACCTTGTCGACCCCCTTGGCGGCCATCACGCCGAGCGTGCTGCCGAGCAGCGTGCCGCCGACACAGAAGCCGAGCGTGT
>JAYSYW010000187.1:0-24254 GCA_043727255.1 Rhizobacter sp.
GCCGGCTGGCCTGGGCCGTCCTGCTCGACGGCCGGGTCGTCGGCTCGACCTCCTACCTCGACGTCGACCTCGACGTCGAGGGCCTGGAGATCGGCTGGACCTTCACCTCGCCCGCCGTCTGGGCCGGGGTGGTCAACCCCACCTGCAAGCTGCTGCTGCTCGCCCACGCCTTCGACGCGCTCGGCTGCATCGCGGTCGAGCTGCGCACCCATGTCCTCAACCTGCAAAGCCGCCGGGCGATCGAGCGCCTCGGCGCCCGGCTCGACGGCATCCTGCGCAACCACCGGCGCATGGCCGACGGCACGCTGCGCGA
Source organism: Rhizobacter sp. (assembly GCA_043727255.1). Taxonomy (GTDB): domain Bacteria; phylum Pseudomonadota; class Gammaproteobacteria; order Burkholderiales; family Burkholderiaceae_C; genus Rhizobacter. Next base: position 314 of record JAYSYW010000187.1, read on the forward strand.
CACCTGCGTCTACAGCGTGACCGACGCCGAATGGCCGGCGGTGAGGACGCACCTGCGCTGGCAGCTCGACCGGCCGCGCTGACGCGCCGTCGGCCTACTGCGCAGCCGCATCGGCGCCGTCACAATCGTGCCCGCTGTCCGACCGCTCCCGACGCCCGTCGCGCCCTCCCGATCCCGCCCCGAGGCCCCCGCCATGCTGATCGACTTCTTCTTCACGCTGCGCGCCGCCAAAGTGCCGGTTTCGGTGAAGGAATACCTGACCCTCCTCGAAGCGATCCGCGACGGCGTCATCGACGACACCGCTGCCGGCGGCGGCGGCCCGACGGTCGACAAGTTCTACTACCTCGCCCGCATCACGCTGGTCAAGGACGAAGCCCACTACGACAAGTTCGACCGCGCCTTCGCGGCGTATTTCAAGGGCGTCGAGCTGCTCGCCGACTTCACGAAGGACATTCCGCTCGACTGGCTGCAAAAGCGCCTCGAACTCGAATTGAGCGCCGAGGAAAAGGCCCTGATCGAGAAAATGGGCTGGGACGAGCTGATGGAAACGCTCAAGAAGCGCTTCGAAGAACAAAAAGGCCGCCACGAAGGCGGCAGCAAGTGGATCGGCACCGGCGGCACGTCGCCGTTCGGCGCCTGGGGCGTCAACCCGCAGGGCATCCGCATCGGCCAGGACAAGGGCCGCAACAAGAGCGCGGTCAAGGTCTGGGACCAGCGCCAGTACAAGGACTACGACGACAACCTCGAACTCGGCACGCGCAACATCAAGGTCGCGCTGCGCCGCCTGCGCCGCTTTGCCCGCGAAGGCTCGGCCGACGAGTTGGACCTGGACGACACCATCCGCAGCACCGCGGCGAATGCCGGCTGGCTCGACATCAAGATGGTTCCCGAGCGCCACAACAAGGTGAAGGTGCTGCTGCTGATGGACGTGGGCGGCACGATGGACGAGCACATCCACCGCGTGGAAGAAATCTTCAGCGCCGCCAAGTCCGAGTTCAAGCACCTCGAGTTCTATTACTTCCACAACTGCGTCTACGACTTCATGTGGAAGAACAACAAGCGCCGCTACAGCGAGAAGTTCTCCACCTGGGACGTGATCCGCAAGTACAACAAAGACTACAAGCTGATCTTTGTGGGCGACGCGACGATGAGCCCCTACGAGATCCTGCAGCCCGGGGGCAGCGTGGAATACAACAACGAGGAAGCCGGTGCCGATTGGCTGCAGCGCCTGACCAACGCGTTCCCGAAGTTCGCGTGGATCAACCCCGAGCCGCAAGGCGTGTGGAGCTACCGGCAAAGCATTTCGGTCATCCAGCAGCTGATGAACCAGCGCATGTTTCCACTCACCCTGCAGGGGCTTGAAGGTGCCATGCGTTTGCTGAGCAAGTGACGGCATGAGCCCCCGCCAGCTGACTGGCACCTGTAGCCAGCGGCAAGCCGTGCGGGTGACCGTGCGGGTGTCCATGCGTATGGCCACCCGGCTGTCCATCATCGTGGCCGCACTCGGCTTGGTGGCCTGCGCAAGCTCGCCCGCCCCCTCACCCGACGTCGCCCTGCCCGAACCCACTGCTCCCCCGACCGCTGCCGCGAGCGGGGCCGACTTGGGTGGCACCGCTGTCGCTTATCGCCTGGTGGTTGAAGCGCCCGGCGATCTGCGCAACCTGCTGCAGAGCTACCTCGACCTCGGCCGATTCCAGGGCGCGGCCGACACCGACCGCATCACCTCGGGTGAATTGAACCGGCTGATTGGCGCTGCGCCCGCGCAGGCCCGCAGCCTGCTCGAAACCGAGGGCTATTTCAACGCGGTGGTCACAGTCGAACGCCGAGATGACGACGACACCTCGGCCGACGACACCCCGCAGGTGGTGGTCAAGGTGAACCCCGGCCCACGCGTGAAAGTACAGAGCTGGTCGCTCGACGTGCAAGGCGCGCTGCAGCAACAGGCCGACGCACGCCAGGAAGAAGCGCTCGCGTTGCAGTCGCAGTTGCGTGCGCGTTGGCCATTGAAAACCGGCGAAACATTCCGCCAACCCGCCTGGAGTTCAGCCAAGAACACCACGCTCGCGCGGCTGCGGGCCGAGGGCTACCCCACGGCCGCCTGGGCACCGGGCACCGAGGCGCGGGTGAATGCCGCCACCCAAGAGGCCACGATCCATGCGGTCGTCGACAGCGGGCCTTTGTTTCGACTCGGCACCTTGCGCATCGAAGGTTTGCAGCGTTACGACGAAAGCGCCATCCGCAACGTGGCCGACTTCGGCGTCGGCACCATCTACACCGAAAAACGCATGCTCGACTTCCAGGAGCGGCTCACCAAGGTCGGCCTGTTCGAGAGCGTCAGCGTCGAGATCGACCCCGACCCAGCGGTGGCCGCCGCCACGCCGGTGACAGTGAAGGTGCGCGAACAAACCCTGCAGCAAGCCATCACCGGCGTGGGCTTCAGCGACAACACCGGGCCCCGCGTCACGCTGGAACACCGCCACCGCCGCCCCTTCGGCTGGAACCTGCAGGCGCACAACAAGTTCGAGATCGGGCGCGACCTGCGCTCGTGGGAAGGCGAACTCATCACCCACCCCACCGCCGGGCAATATCGCAACCTCGTGGCCGGCAGCGTCTCGCGGCTCGACACGGCCGGCGACGTGACCATCGCTTCGCGGGCTCGCATTGGCCGCCTGCTCGAAACCGAGCGCGTTGAACAGCTGGTGTTTGCCGAAGCCATCAACTCAGCCACCACCAACGGCCAGGGCAAGCGCACCAGCCAGGCGGTGTCAGCCAACTACCACTGGGTGTGGCGCAACGTGGACAGCGTGCTACTGCCCACCGAAGGCTGGGCGGCTTCGGCGCAAACCGCTGCCGGTTTCTCGCACGCCAGCTTCGCCGACAGCGGCCCCTTCGGCCGCCTGTATGGGCGCTTCACCGGCTACTGGCCGCTGGGCCGCACCTGGTACAGCTCGCTGCGGGTCGAGGCGGCGCAGATTGTGTCCAAGCCCACCATCGGCCTGCCCGAAACGCTGTTGTTTCGCGCGGGCGGCGACGACTCTGTGCGCGGCTACGCCTACCGCACGCTTGGGCCGGTGGTCGATGGCACGCTGACCAGCGGCCGGCACCTGTTCACCGCCAGCGCGGAGATCGCGCGCCCCTTCAGCGAACGCCGGCCCGCGCTGTGGTGGGCCGTGTTCGTCGATGCCGGCAACGCGGCCAACAAGTGGCAAGAGCTTGACCCGGCACTTGGCTACGGCGTGGGCGTGCGCTGGCGCAGCCCCGTCGGGCCGCTGCGCATCGACATCGCCCACGGCCAAGAGGTTCGCAAGACACGCCTGCACCTGAGCGTGGGCATCGCGTTCTGAGGCCATGAGCGACAACGCCCCGGCCACGCCCGCCCCCGAGCCCCCGAGCCCGCCCGCCACCGCGCCGGTTCGTCGACGGCGCCGTTTCGGCGTCTGGGGCTGGCTGGGTGTGGTGGTGGCCATCGTGCTGCCGGCCGCGCTGGCCGCTGCGCTGTGGTGGGCGGTGGCCAGCCACGGCGGCACGGCTTGGCTGCTCGCGCATCTGCCGCGCATGCAGTTCGTTGAACCGCGGGGCGGCCTGATCGGCGACTTCAGCGCCCGCCAGATGACGGTGTTCTTGGCCGGCACCAACCGCATCGTGATCGACAACCCGCGCTGGGAAGGCCTGAGCGCCCGCTACACGGTGGACCGCAACACCTGGGTGGCGATTCACGCCCGGCGCCTGTCAGCTGACCGGGTGACGGTGATCACCACGCCAAGCGGCAAGCCCTTCACCCTTCCGCCACACCTGCGCCTGCCCGTCACCGTGCAGGTTGACGACGTGCGCCTCGGCGAGTTGCAGCTTCCGGGCCAAGAAGCGCACCCGCTGCGCGAGCTGCATGGCCGGCTGCATCTGGGCGCGCACGGCGGCACAGTGCATCGCGTTGAGGGCTTGAGCCTGCGCCTGGACCCGATGCGAGTGGCCGGCCACGTCGAGGTGGGCGTCGAGGCCCCGATGACGCTGGACGTGCAACTCAGCGCCACACAAAGCAACGAGGCCACCACGCTGACCCTGCCCCCGTGGGCCAAGGCGCTGCGGGCCGACTGGCAAGCCAAGGTGGCGGCACGCGGGCCGCTGGCGCGCTTCAGCGCCGAAGCCAGTTTGCGAGCGCAAGGCCAGCAGCTCGATGCAACCGGCGTGGTGGCGCCACTCGAACGCTGGCCGCTGCCGCAACTGGAAGCCACCACCCAAGGCCTGGACCTGTCGGCCTTTTTGACGCGCGCGCCAGTCACGCAACTGAGCGGCAGCCTGAGCATCGTGCCGCTGGGCAGCCAGGCCGGGAAGCCGGCTTCCACTCTGTCGGCGCGCGGCACGCTGAGCAACGCGCAGGCCGGCCGCTGGAACGAACAACGACTGCCGCTGCGCCGGCTGGTGTTTGACCTGCGGGGCAACGCCGCGCAACCCGACCGGCTGGAACTGGCCGCCTTTGAGCTGCAACTCGCGGGTGTGAAAGATGCCGGCGCCATCAACGGCAAGGGCAGCTGGGCCGCCGGCCGCTTTGAGCTGCAGGCGCAATTGGCCAAACTGCAACCCAACCTCGTGGACCCGCGCCTGCCCGCGATGACGCTGAACGGGCCCGTCACCCTGAGCGGCAACATGGCCAATGCGGCTCAAAACGTCGCCAGCGAATTGAAAGTATTGGCCGAGTTGAACGGCCGGCTTGATGCAGCCGCCCGCGCGGTTCAATTGAAGCTCGACGCCAGCGCCAGCGGCCAGCGCATCGACGTGAAAGAGTTCCGAGCCAGCGCCGACCGCGCACGCGCCAGCCTGTCGGGCAGCGCCGAACATGGGCCCGCCGGCTGGCAGATCAAAGGCCAGGGGGCGCTGGTCGATTTCGACCCGCAGCCCTGGTTCCCGGGCAACCCCAGCGCCGCTTGGCAACGCGGGCCGCACCGGCTGAATGCCAGCGGCAACTGGTCTCTCGACCTGCCCGACAGCGTGAGCACCGACACCCGCGGCGGCCGACGCGCATTGATCGACCGCCTGGCCACCGTGCGCGGCGAAGCGACAGCCCGGCTGGCCGACAGCGTGCTGGCCGGCGTGCCGCTGAGTGGCGAATTGCGCATCACCCACCCTTCGGCAGCCAGCCCGCTGCAAACCAGCGTTCTTGTCGATGCCGCCGGCAACCAGTTTCAGCTTGACGGCAGCCTCGCGGCGTCCACCGACGGTGCGGCCGACCGCTGGACGATCAACGCCCGCGCCCCCGAACTGGCGCGGCTGGCGCCGTTGCTCGCGCTGCTGCCCGGGGCCGAACCTTCGGGCTTGCTGAACGGCCTGACCGGCGCGCTGGAGGCCGATGCCCGGTTGAACGGGCGCTGGCCCGAAGTCACCACCCAAGGCGCAGCCCGGCTGGCCAGCCTGCGCGCTGGGCCGCTCGGCCTCACGCGGGCCGGCCTGAAGTGGCAGGCCGGCAGCCTGCGCGACGCCGCCCTCGACATCGCCGCTGACATCGACGCGGCAAGCTGGAGCGGCCAGAAGCTCGATGCCACGCGCCTGAGGGTGCAAGGCAGCGGGCGCGAACACACGCTGGCCTTGCAAACCGAACTGCGCGCCGCGCCGCCCGCCTGGGTGAACGCGCTGCAAGGCACGGCAACGTCGGCCCCAACGGGCGATGCCCACACGCTGGCGCGGGCCACGGCGCGTGGCAGCTTGTCGGGCGGGGTTTTCGACACCGCCACCGGCACGGTCAACCCCACGCCGTGGGCCTGGAAGGGCCTGCTGGGCTTGCTCGAACTGCGCGGCAGCCAGGCCGGTGCGATCCCGTGGTTCTTGACGCGCGAAGTGGCGCTCGACCTGCAAGCGGGCGAACGCGCGCACGCGTTCATCGGCGCCGGCCGCGCCCAAATGCTCGACGCCGCCCTGCGCTGGAGCAGCGTCCAATGGCAGACCGGCAGCCCCGTACAAACGCAGCAGCTCGACATTCAAGCCGAACTGGAACCGCTGGCGGTTGTGCCGCTGATGCGACGTCTGCAACCCGACTTCGGTTGGGGCGGCGACCTTTACATGAGCGGCCGCATCGTCGTGCACCAGGCCGCTGAATTCAGTGCCGACATCGTGCTCGAACGCAGCCAGGGCGACCTGCAGGTAACCGACGATGCCGGCACCCAGGCCCTCGGCCTGACCGACTTGCGCTTGGGGCTGAATGCGCAAAACGGCATCTGGAGCTTCACCCAGGGCCTGGCCGGTAAACAGCTCGGTGTGGCAGCAGGCGCGGTGGTGGTGCAAACGTCGCCCCGACGCGCCTGGCCCGAGCCGAACGCCCCGATGCAAGGCGTGCTGGAAGCGCAGGTCGCCAACCTCAGCACCTGGGGCGCGTGGGTGCCACCCGGCTGGCGCCTGGGCGGCAAGCTCGGCGTCACGGCCAGCATCGGCGGCCGTTTCGGCGCCCCCGAATACACCGGCGAGATGAAAGGCAGCGGCATCGCCGTGCGCAACCTGCTGCAAGGGGTGGACGTGCGCGGCGGCGAACTCGACATCCGCCTCGAAGGCGAGACGGCACGCATCCAGACCTTCAGCGCCCGTGCCGGCCCAGGTCGCATCGACCTCACCGGCGACGCCAGCTTCGGCGCCAACCCGCGTGCCCAGCTGGCGCTGGTGGCCGACAAGTTCCAGGTGCTCGGCCGGGTCGACCGCCGCGTGGTTGCCAGCGGTGACGCCAAGCTCGTGCTCGACCGCGACAACCTGAACCTCGACGGCCGCATGAAGATCGATGAGGGCCTGTTTGACTTCTCACGCTCCGACGCGCCCAGCCTGGGCAACGATGTCGTCGTGACGGGCCGCACCGCCGACGAGCCGGTGGCGTCAAGCACCGCCCCGCGCAAGGGCCGCACCCCCAACGTCAACCTGCTGATCAACCTGGGCCAGCAGCTCCGTGTGCGGGGCCGAGGCATCGACACCTGGCTGCGCGGCGAGTTGAAGCTCACCTCCCCGGGCGGGCGGCTCGCGTTGAACGGCAGCGTGCGCGCCGAAGAAGGCACCTATGCGGCCTACGGGCAGAAGCTCAGCATCGACCGGGGCGTCATCAGCTTCAGCGGCCCGCCTGAAAACCCACGGCTCGACATCGAAGCCACCCGGCCCAACCTCGACGTCCGCGTCGGTGTGCAAATTGGCGGCACAGCGCAGAACCCTCGCGTGCGCTTGTTCTCTGAGACCGACATGACCGACACCGACCGGCTGTCGTGGCTGCTGCTGGGCCGCGCCAGCGAAGGCCTGGGCACCGGCGACACCGCCTTGCTGCAGCGTGCGGCACTGGCCCTGCTGGCCGGCGAGGGCGAAGGTGTCACCGACCAAATCACCAAGGCCATCGGCATCGACGAGGTGTCGTTGCGACAGACAGACGGTGAAGTGCGCGAGACGGTGGTCACGCTCGGCAAACAGCTCTCGCGCCGCTGGTACGTGGGCTACGAACGCAGCCTGACCGCGACCACCGGCACCTGGCAACTGATCTACCGCGTCGCCCAGCGCTTCACGCTGCGCGCCCAATCGGGCCTGGACAACTCGCTCGACCTGATCTGGACCTGGCGCTGGGAGTGAGCCGCGTCTGCGGCTCTGGCCCACTCAGGCAGCGACTTCGAGTGTGCGGATCGCCCGGTGGCCGGCGTCCAGCGCGCGAGTCAGGGCGTCGCTGGGGCTCTCAAACCTGTGCCCGCCGAACAGGCGGTCATCGCGGTACACCAGCTCTGGCGTTCGCTGATTGCCCCGCCGGCGGTGAACCACCACCCCGGCCACATACCCACCCAGCGGCTCTTCGATGGCTCCCGCGTAAATCCGGAAGTCACCTACATCGCGTTCGTTGAAATGCATGTCGTACTCCTTGCCGTCGTTCCGCAACGGCACGGAGGAATCTTCCGCCGTGAACATGACATGAGCACCCACTTCACGAGGGCACACCAAAGAGTGAACGGTGCCCTCAGGGTCTTGCCTGGCACAGGTTCGCAGCCCGGTCCGGCCGAACCTGTCGCGCGAGCGCATCAAGCGCTTGCGTAGCCGGCACGCCCGACAGTCCTCTGCGTGCACTGCATCACACAGCCCCCCTGATCCGTGGGGGAAACATGGTTTTCCCACCCACAACCGACCGATACAAATGGATACTTCCCCAAAACCTGCACTCTGAATGAAAAGGCGCTGACCATGAACACCAACACCTCCCTCACGGCAAAGACCACCGCTTGGCTGCTGGACCACTTGGACAGCATCACGGGCAAGCTTGATTCAGAGCAGTTGCAACAAGAGCTGCAAAAACACTTTCCATTTGCCCAGCTGCAAACCGCAGCGCGCGTGTCTCGCGGCATGACGCCACAAAACCGCATGACGACCGAGCACGGCTCGCTGTAAGTCACCGTTCTGGGCGCGCCCCGCCATGGGCGCCCCCTCCGTGCCTGATGGCACGCACCCCTCTTTGCCCCCGCTCCACTCTCGACCCAGCCCCAGCGGCGGATGAACCGGTTGTTTCAACTGCGGCCTACCGAAGCACAGCCTGCTGCCGACAACCTGGCATCAAAGCGAGAAGCGCGCCCCGGAGTTTCATAAAACGGGGGCAAATCGCCTGGGCACGGGCTCGGTTCCGACGTCACCAAAGTTCAATCAAATCGTCTTCAACTGCGTGCGATACTGCATGCGCTTGGTAGGGGATCAGTCTTGACGCCGCATCAAATCGCAGTGCTTGCCTGAATTTTTCTTGGGGTGGAAAGTGACGCTCTTTTGCGTCATTTGGATCGAAGATCAAGTGCATCAATGGAAACCTTCATATTGCTGGTAACCGGGGCCCTCTCGGGCTTCGTGGCAGGTTTGGTTGGATTGGCAGGGGGTATCGTGGTCGTCCCCGCCTTGACGGCCCTTTATGGGGCTTCGGCGCTCCATGACGCCATCATCATTTCCTGGTTTTCAGTGCTCTTCAATTCCTTCGGTGCAGCCTCGAAACAGTATCGAGTCCGAACAGTCGAACAGCGCATTGAACTGGTGTCTGGCGCTCGCTATTACGTGCTGGGCGCGCTGATTGTCACGCCGGTGGTCGCCGCCACCCTCGCGGGTGCCAAGCACCTCATCACGCCGTCCATCGTGGCAGTGCTTCAACTTTGTTTGGCATTCGTCATGCTTTGGCCGGTGTCTGAATCCCAGGGCGCTCGACGCTCCAACCCTTATATCGACGCATCTTTCGGCGGCTTGATCGGGGGAGTATCCACACTCATTGGCGTTGGCGGCGGCACATACACGATTGCCTATTTCGTCTACGGCGCAAAAAGAAAGTTTCAAGACGCCATCGCCACGGCCAACATGACGGGCCTGATCATCGGCGCACTTTCTGTGCTTGGATACTTGGTTTCCTTGGCCTTTGTGCGCGAATCAGTTGGCGCTCCACAACACGAAAGTCCCATCTCTGGCGTGGGCATGGTAATTCTCATCGTGAGCGGCATGTTGTTTTCAACACTCGGCGTCCGGTTGTCGAGAAAGATGCCCGTAGCCATACTGAGAAAGATACTCGTGTTTGCCCTGGTACTCTCTGCCCTGCGCTTGCTCATGACCTGAGTCGGGCACTCGCCCGCCAGCCGCCGCTTCCAAATAGCATCAGCGAGTCTGATAGGTGTGATCTATCCGACACATCCGAAGGTCGGAAACCGAGAAATTCTTCACACTCGGCAAGGGTGTTGCGGTTAGTTACTATCCACTTCGGGCGCGGCAGTCCGTAACAGAAGGGACTCGCCGCGACAATTCGGGCCTGCGGAGATCCCCACCAGCGCGAAGAGAAGCGCCCCCTCACGGGCGCCTACCCGCTCCTGACACTCGGAGACAATTTTGAAGAATGCCTTGAATGCCGTGTTGCTCGCTTTGGGCACCGCTCTGGTATCTGCAAACGTTGCAGCACAAATAAGAATCGGTCAAACAGCTGGGTTTACCGGCCCAGCCTCGTCTGGCGTCAAAGAAATCACTGAGGGCGCCAAGCTGTATCTGGACTGGGTGAACTCCGAAGGCGGTATCAACGGGCAGAAAATCGAGCTGGTGTCGGTCGACGACAAATTCGACCCCAAACTTGCCGCGGAAAACGCAAAGAAGCTGATCGCCGATCCGAAGGTCATTTCTCTTTTTCTGAACCGGGGAACCCCTCACACCGAAGCGATCATGCCGTTGCTGGTCGAAGGCAAGATTCCGCTGGTCGGCCCTTCGACCGGCGCGGCCTCGCTGCACAGCCCGGTTCATCCGTGGGTGTTCAATGTGCGCGCTACCTATCAGCGCGAAGCCGAACACTTGACACGCCACCTGGCCATGGGCGGTGTGCAGCGGGTGGCGATCATCCAGGTGAACGACTCCTTCGGAGCAGACGTTGCCGCTGGCGCATTGAAGGTCTTCAAGGAAGCCAACAAGTCACCGTCCAACCACGAACTCTTCGATCGGGCCAAGCCCGATTGGCCCGGCATTGCCAAGCGGGTGGCGGCCGCCAAGCCCCTGTCGGTGCTGTTCATTGGCACGGGCACCGGCGTGGTCGATGGCGTGAAGGCCTTGCGTGCAGCTGGCTGTTTGGCCACTATCGGCACGGTGTCGCCCAACGCGTCGGCCGGTTTTGCCAAGAGCCTTGGCTCCCAAGGCACCGGCGTGATCGTCAGCCAGGTGTTCCCGTCTGAACGCAAGATGGCTGCCCCGCTGGTTGCGGAGGCCGTCCGCCTGGCAAAGGCGAAAGGCTTCTCCGAGGTCACGCCCGCCATGATTGAAGGCTTCTCCGCAGCCAAGGTGTTGGTGACGGGCCTCAAGCGCGCCAGCAAAGACAAAGACGTCACCCGAATTGGGCTGCGCAAGGCACTCGACACCTTCAACCGGGTAGACATCGGCGGGCTGGAATTGACCTACACCCCCACCGACCACACCGGGCTCGATTACGCCGACTTGTCCATCATTGGTGAGGACGGCCGCTTCCGCCGCTGAACCGGGCAACACGGCGTAATCGTCTGGCGCCGAAGAGTCACAGCCTTCAGGTCTTACACTGCGCGCCGAGATCGAGACGGCTCCCGCCGGTCGCTCGCCGTAGTTCAATGGATAGAACGGCCGCCTCCTAAGCGGCAAATACAGGTTCGATTCCTGTCGGCGGGACCACTTCCCCATCACACGTAGACGAAGGCCAAGGGCGCTGTCGGGTTTTCTCGGCCATTGCGGACGCGCCCCCCGTGCCATTTCCAATACGCTGAAACAACAAAGCCCCGGGCTTTTAAGGCACCGGGGCCTTGGTTTGTCTAGCTTCTCCACCTGCGCCCGTCAAAGCGCAAGCCTCACCGCATGGGTGCGGAAATTTACGCCTTGGCCCGTCGCCGAACAACGAAGGTCAATGCACCCAGCCCCGCCAGCATCAACGCAAGCGTTTGCGGCTCGGGAATCGCCGCCACGGTTTTAACGCCGACGGTGAAGTCGTTCCAATCACTTGGGTTGACACCGCTGGAGTAGCCGAGCACGTAGTCAAAGTCGCCGAAGGCGTTGTTGACGTTCCGACCGATCACCGCAAACGCACCGCCTTTGCCCGTCCAGCCCTCGTTCGCGGCAAAACTGCCATTCAGGCTTTCAAACACGAACGAAAGGCGTTCACCGGCCAACAGATCGCCTGTGACACTGCTACCGAGGTCGCTGGAATTGTGCAGTTTCTGCCCACTGCCCAGCAGCAAGTAAGCGTCAGCCGGTGCATCCTGACCCAGGTACGTGAGGGTGTAGGTACCGGGGGACTTCGCCGTGAAGTAGCCCAGTTCACCCCGTGCAGACGCCTCAGGTGCAAAGACGCTGTCGCTTGTGTCGACGGTGGTTCCCAACGAGACGTCGCCCGTTTTCGTGAACTCCACTTGGGCAAATGCCGTTGCGGTCAGCAGGCTCATGGTTGCGGCAGCCAGGAAGGATTTGGTATGCATAGCGAGTCTTTCGGAGTGGCGAAGCGGGCACGGGACAACAACGATCCCTTCGACACGCAGTTGGGACGGGCTTGAACCCTCAGAACCCAATGCGCGACGACACGCAAGCACTTTCCCGTGCCGTGATGCGGCACACCATCGGATGCACCGACGGCCCCCTGTAGGCGCCACCTGTAAGAATTTGTAGGAATCTGCCGACACCCCCGAGCGTCACATTTCCGAGCCCAAGCGGGGTCAGTGCCTGCGCAGTGAACGCGACAGCAGCAGCACCGGAATCAACCCAACCACCACGATCGCCAGCGATGGCAAAGCTGCTTCGGCCAGGCGTTCATCGCGTGCCAGTTGGTAAGCGACGACGGCGAGCGTGTCGCTGTTGAAGGGCCGCAGCACCAACGTGGCGGGCAACTCCTTCATCACATCCACAAACACCAGCAGCATGGCCGCCAACACCGAGCGGCGCAGCAGCGGGACATGCAGCTCGAAGAACAACCGTTTGCGCGTGCCACCCAACATGCGAGCGGTCTCGTCGATGCTGCCGGGCACACGGGCGTAACCCGCCTCCACCGACTGCAGGGCCACGGCCGAAAAGCGCACTAGGTATGCGTAGACAAGGCCAAACAAGGTGCCGGTGACGAGTGCCGGCGCGGCCAACTGCGGGGCGTGGGTTTGAACCCAGCCCAAGGGCAGCAAGATGCCGACGGCAATCACCGCCCCCGGGAGCGCGTAACCCAGGCCCACGGTGCGTGCCGCCCAGCGCATCGATCGGCTGGGGCGCATGCGCAGCGCGAAGCCCAGGGCCAGCGCAAGAACCGCCGCCAGCACGGCGGCCGCGCCGGCCAGCACGAAGCTATTCCAAGCCCAGCCTAGAAAACGTGCCAGCGGCAGGCCCACCTCGCCATGCATGGCCTCTTGCCACAACAGGCGAACCAGCACACACACCGGCACCACGAAGCCCAGCGCCACCGGCACGGCGCATAGCAACCAGGCCGCCGCCGCATGACGGCCTGCCAGTGGCATCTGGCGCGCTTCGGCCGTGTGCGCGGTGCCGCTGCGGGATGTCGAAAAGCGCAGGCGGTGCTGCGCGCGCCGCTCCATCCAGGTCAGCACGGCGATCAGTGCCAGCAGCACGGTGGCCAACTGTGCGGCGGCCACGCGGTCGTTCATCACCAGCCAGGCCTTGTAGATGCCGGTCGTGAAGGTTTGCAGCCCGAAGTACGAGCCCACGCCGTAGTCGGCCAGCGTTTCCATCAGCGCCAGCGCCACGCCCGCCGCAAGCGCGGGGCGGGCCAGCGGCAAGGCGACCTCTCTCACCCGCCGCATGGCTCCAGCGCCCAGCGTGCGGGCGGCTTCCATCATCGTCACGCCACGCTCGCTGAGCGCCGCGCGCGTCAACAGGTAAACGTAGGGGTAGAGGCACAGCACGAACAGCAGCGCAGCGCCCCACAGGCTGCGCACGTCGGGCCACAGCGCGCCTTGGGCGCCGGTCAACGCACGCAAACCGGTTTGCAGCGGCCCGCTGTATTGCAGGAAGTCGGTATAGGCATAAGCCAGCACGTACGCGGGCATCGCCATGGGCAACAGCAACGCCCACTCGAAGACGCGGCGGCCGGGGAACTCGAACAAGGCGACCGCCGCAGCCGTGGCTCCACCCAGCAGCGCCACACCGATCGCCACACTCAGCGCCAGCCAGAGCGAACTGAGCGCGTATTCAGGCAGCACGGTGTCGATCTGGTGCCGCAGCACCTCAACGCCCGCCGAATCCAGCGCGAGCCATGAGGCCAGCACGCCCAGCACGGGCAAAGCAAGAAGCAGGCAAATCAGCGTAAGGGCGCGAGACATTCAGCGTGGTCATTCGTCACAGTGCCGACTTTGGCAGCCAATGCGAACGATGCTCATTTGTAGTGGCTGGCTATCATAGGTTGATGTTCCTTTCGCTCAGTCAGGTGTCCGTGCACTACCCCGGCGGCCCCATCACCCGGCCGGCTGTAGACGGCGTTTCGCTCACGCTCAGCGCTGGCCAGATCGGTGTGCTCATCGGCCCCTCGGGCTGCGGCAAAACCTCGGTGCTGCGGGCCATAGCCGGCCTTGAGCCCTTGCAAGCCGGCCGCATCGCCATTCAAAACCAGCCCCTGGGCGACGCCAGCCAGCATCTGCACGTGCCGCCCGAATCGCGCCAGATCGGCATGGTGTTCCAGGACTACGCGCTGTTTCCGCACCTCAGCGTGGCCGACAACGTGAGCTTCGGCATTCGCCACCTACCACGTGCGCAACGCACCCAGCGCACCGCCGAAATGCTTGATCTGGTGGGCCTCAGCCACGCGGCCAAGCGCGCGCCGCACCAGTTGTCGGGTGGTCAGCAGCAGCGCATCGCGCTGGCCCGCGCATTGGCGCCGCAACCCCGGTTGCTGCTGTTGGACGAACCTTTCTCAAGCCTCGATGTGGATCTGCGCGAGCGCCTGGCCGGCGAAGTGCGGGCCATCTTGAAGGCCACGAACACCACCGCCTTGTTCGTCACCCACGACCAGCTCGAAGCCTTCGCGGTCGGCGACCTGATCGGCGTGATGCGCCAGGGCAAGCTTGAGCAATGGGACGACGCCTACACGCTGTACCACCGCCCCACCACGCGCTTCGTCGCCGAGTTCATCGGCCACGGCGTGTTCGCGCCGGCGCAGATCATTGCGCCCACCGATGGCAGCGCCAACACGCGAGTGCGCACACCGCTGGGCGACCTGATCGACGTGGCCGAATGCCCGTTGTCCGACGCTTACCCCGGCGGCTTGTGCGACGTGTTGCTGCGCGCCGATGACATCGTTCACGACGACGCTGCCACTGTGAAAGCCAAGATCGAACGCAAGGCCTTTCGCGGCGCTGAATTCCTGTACACGCTGCGCCTCGAAAGCGGTGAGCAATTGCTGGTGCACGTGCCCTCGCACCACGACCATCAAGTGGGCGAATGGATCGGCATTCGCCCCGAAGTCGATCACGTGGTGACCTTCGCGCGCACACCGCCAAGTGGCATCTGACGCCCGTGTTTGATCACTCGAAAAACGCTTGAAACTTCCGGCTTCAAGCGCCCTCCAAGCAAAGTCCCGCGTCATATACTGGTTTGACGCGATCTCAGTGTTTACGCAGGAAGCCATACATGGGTGCCAAATTGAAAGTTGCCGGTTGGGTCGTTGTGGGGGCCGTGGCCGGCACTCTGGGCACCATGCAGTTGCAAGCCACAGCGCGTAACCCTGTGTCCCAACTGCCGCTCGAAGAGCTGCAGCAATTGGCGGCCGTGTTCAGCATGGTCAAGTCCGATTACGTCGAACCCGTTGACGAAAAGAAGCTGATCACCGACGCCATTGGCGGCATGGTGTCCGGCCTTGACCCTCACTCCCAATACTTCGACAAGAAGACCTTCAAGGAATTCCGCGAAGGCACCACCGGCCGCTTTGTGGGCGTTGGCATTGAGATCGGCATGGAAGACGGCTTGGTGAAGGTCGTGACGCCGATCGAAGGCTCACCCGCCTTCCGCGCGGGGTTGAAGAGCGGCGACCTCATCACCATGATCGACGACACGCCGGTCAAGGGCCTCACGATGGACCAGGCCGTCAAGCGCATGCGTGGCGAGCCCAACACCAAGGTCACGCTCAGCGTCTTCCGCAAGTCGGAAACGCGCACCTTCCCGGTCACCATCACCCGCGAAGAAATCCGCGTGCAAAGCGTGCGCTCGAAGGTCATTGAGCCTGGCTATGCCTGGCTGCGCGTCAGCCAGTTCCAAGACCGCACGGTCGATGACTTTGCCCGCAAGCTCGAAGAGATCTACAAGGCCGAGCCGAAGCTGAAGGGCTTGGTGCTCGACCTGCGCAACGACCCGGGTGGTTTGCTGGAAGCCTCGGTTGCCATTTCGGCTGCCTTCTTGCCGGCCGATGCGGTGGTGGTGTCCACTAACGGGCAAATCGCTGAATCGAAGTCGGTGTTCAAGGCCGCCCCCGAGTACTACCAACGCCGTGGCGGCACCGACCCACTGCGCCGCCTGCCCGAAGGTGTGAAGAAGGTACCGCTGATCGTGCTGGTGAACGAAGGCTCGGCCTCGGCCAGCGAGATCGTGGCTGGCGCTTTGCAAGACCACAAACGCGCCATCGTGATGGGCGCACAGACCTTCGGCAAAGGCTCGGTTCAGACCGTGCGCCAGCTCTCGCCCGAAACGGCGCTCAAGATCACCACGGCGCGTTACTACACGCCGAACGGCACTTCGATCCAGGCCAAGGGCATCGTGCCCGACGTGATGCTCGATGAAACCGCCGAAGGCAACGTGTTCGCCGCATTGCGTGTGCGTGAAGCCGACCTGCAAAAGCACATCACCAGCGGCCAAGGCACCGAGCAAAAAGATGTGGCGCGTGAAAAGGCCCGCGAAGAAGCACGCAAGAAGCTGGAAGACGAAAGCGCGAAGAGGGCCGCGCCGCCCAAACCACTGCCCGAGTTCGGCAGCGAAGAAGACTTCCAGCTCGCGCAGGCGATCAACCGCCTGAAGGGCAAGCCGGTGCTGGTGTCGAAGACGGCTGTTGAACGCAAGGCCGAAGCCGAGACGCAGACGAACTGAAGCCGAGCCGCTTCAACGCAAAACGCCCGTCGCGAGACGGGCGTTTTGCGTTCCGTGAAGCGTTCCGCCGGGGCGCGCGGACAAGCGCTCAGCAGGTGTCCGGTGCCAGGCGATCACCGCGCGACGATTCCGGTCACGACGCGCTGCACATAGCCTGGCGCAGGGGTCGCGTCCGGACACCTTCCCGACGGCGCCGGCCAGCACGCCGTGGCACTCACGACGTAGGTGCTGACCGGCCCGCCTTCGTTGTACGGGCTTGGGCTCGTCAGCGTCCGACGCACCGTCACGGTCACGACACCGGTAGTGAACGGCAATGCCAGGTCGTCGGTGCCAGCGGCGGGGTTGGCCTCGATGCGGTACCGGCCCCATTCCAGGCCGGCCAGCGCGGCCTGACGCATGCGTTCCTGTGAAATCTCCTGTGCGGCGCTGTCGCCCATTGCGCTGGTCACGGTCGCGGCGTAGCCGAGCATGCCGCCCATCAGCACGATGAGCGCGAGCATGAGGATCGCCGAGAACCCGCGCTCGCGGCGGTGCAGCGGCCGTGTGCTCATGGCGCCTCCCGCACGCTGAACTGGGAAAACCCATCGACCGATTCGCTGGCCACGTTGCCGGCGCTTGAATGCGTGAAGCGGAGCCAGACGGAAACGAGTTGACTGGTCCTGGGCAGTGCGGGAGGGGTCGGCACGAAGCTGCAGCCACCGATTCCGGTCGCGACCGGCGCATTGGGCGCGGCGCCAAATGCCGTCGGCTGGATCGCCGTCATCGCGTAGCCCCACACCCGCGTCAGCGTGCGCGTGTTGCGGTTGCAGACATAGGTGACGGGCGTATCGACCACGTAGAACGGCCGCCCGGGGATTGATGGACGCGGGGTGGAAGAAGAAGGCCCTCCAGTCGGATCGGTGTACCGGAACAACGCCACCACGATGCAACGCCGGCCATTCGCCACGGGGGGCGGTGGGGGCGCGGGCAAGGACTGCAGAAGGCTCTTGTTGGTCAGGCCCGGCGCCGGGTTGTAGACCGCCCACAAAGGCGCCTGACCGGGGTTCACGACCACGAAGTCAGACCCCACCAGCGGCGCCGGCACCACACCTGCGACGGTGCCCTCCAACGGGCCGAGCGTTGCAAAGCAGTTGTCGGGCGCATTCAGTCGCAACACGTCGCGGTTGCCGCCGCCCATGCAAGTTGCAGCCGGACAGATCGGCCCACCGCCCGCCTGGGCACGGTAGCGCCCCACGGCACGAACGTGGACGAATTCGAGGTAGTCGACGCCGCCGCTGGTGGTTGCACGCACGCTTCCGGGCAGGGCCTGCGCCAGGTCGTCGCCCATCTTCGACAGCGCGACATTCAATTCAGCGTTTGCATTGGCACGCCGAACCGAGTCGATGTAGGCGCTCATCGGCAACTGCAGCATGGGCGTCGCCACCATCGCGAGGATGCCGATGAGCGTGATCGCGACCACCATCTCGACCAGCGTGAAGCCGCGCGCACTGCGGGCCATGTCAGTTGTCCAGGTTCGGCGCATGGCGCACCCGTATCGCCTCGGCGACGATGTTGGCTTCACCGGGGCATCTGAGCGTGACGCGAACGAGCAGTGCATTGCCCGCCGGTATTGCGGGCAACGCTGTCGGGAAGACACGGATCAGCGCGTCGCAGCCGGTGAGTGCATTGCCCACGGGAATGAGGGGCTGTCGATCGGCTCGGCACAGTCCGGCACAGGGGCCGCCGGGCATGATGAAACCGTCGTAGTCGGTGACGCCGTCGAACCGCGTGGCCACCGTGTTGCCATAGCGAGTCTCACCCGGTTCGGGGCCCATCCCGTCGGCCAGCGCCTGGCATCGACCGCCCCCGGTTCCCGCCCCCGTCGATTGAAGGAACCGGGCGTCCTGGGGATCGCAGAAGGTGTAGGGCATGTGCCGCACCTCTTCGAGCAGGCCATGCGCCACGCCCAGCATCTGGCGCAGCTTGAGCGCTTGCGCCGTCTGCGTCGCCAGGCGACCCGACACGCTTGTCACTGCCACGGCAATGATTCCCATGAGAACGATGACGAGCATCACGTCGATCAACGTGAAGCCGCGGTCGCCGCGCAGTGCAGCGAACTCAGTTCTGGAAGATCGCGACGCCGGTTTCACGGTTGACGGCGAGTGTTCGCGCGCCCACGTTGAAGGTGCGGTCGGCGTAGGGCAGCAAGCGCCCGAACGCGTCGAACTGCACAGAGACGGCGCCACCGATTGCCGTGGTGCCTGGAACGTCGATGACGTAGTTACCACCCGACCCGGGCGCGGTGACCGGTGCACCGCCGCAACCGAACACCGCCCTCACCTGCTGCGGCGGCCCCACCAGACGCTCCACGCACACGGAACGCTGCTGTGCAACAGCGACCGTGCGGCTGTAGCGCAGCATGGACTGGAACTGGTCCTGGAAGCCGCGCTCATGCAGCGCGGTCCGGTCGGTCAGGCGCGGAATCGCCATGCTTGCCATGACGCCCATCACAACCATCACCACGATCAGCTCGACCATGGTGAAGCCTCGCGCGGGGCGCATGGCGCGCTGCGTCAGCAGCCGAGGGTGTTGACCGCACCGATGGTGGCGGCCTCACCGGGACCGGGGGCGGCGGTGTAGGTGAAGTTGCAGGTGGCGGCGGCGGCCGAACCGACCACGCCGAACGTGACCACGGTTCCTGCCGCCGCAGCCGTGTAGCCCTCTGCAGCCAGCGCGGTGTTGATCTGCAAGGCCGTCGGCGCGCCGTTGAGCTGCACCACGCCCGAAGCCAGCACGATGCCAGGCAAGGTCGATGCGGGGTAGAGCGCGGTCACGTCCACGAAGCCGCTCTCGGTACAGATCTGGCCGTCGCCATTGGCAGCGCCGATGGTGGTGGGCGCGACAGCTGTCGCGGGGCAGGCGGGCTGGGCCTGGCCCTGGCGCGCCATCGCCGAGCCGTGGACCATCGCGCTGGCGGCGTTGACTGCGCCGCGGGCCGCGTTCAGCTTGGCGATGCGCGCATCGCGTTGCATGTTGGTCATGCGCGGCAGCGCAACCGCTGCCAGCACGCCGAGGATGACGATCACAACGATCAGCTCGATCATCGTGAAGCCGCGTTGGGAACGTTGGGTGTTCATTTCAATACTCCAGTTGCAGTTCAGGAAACTTGGGTCCCTTCGCGAACTTGCGAGGGGGTCGTCTTGTTATCGGCACATCCGCGGGTGGCTTAACAGCGGCATGACCGGGGGTTTGTGCCTATTTATTGGCATGACTGCCCATGTCCCACATGGGCAAGAACACGCCGAGCGCGAGCACGAGCACCATCGCGCCGAGCATCACGATCAGGATCGGTTCGATCTTCGAAGACAGTGTCTTCAGCTCGTACTCGACTTCCTGCTGGTACATCTGGCCGATCTCTTCGAGCATCTCGCCGAGGTTGCCGGACTCTTCGCCCACCATCACCATCTGCAGCACCATCGGCGTGAAGATGCCGGCCTGGCCGGCAGCCGACAGCACCGATTCGCCGCGCTCGACCGAGGTGCGCATGTTGTTCAGCGCCCGCGCCATGTAGGCGTTCTCGACCACCTGTGCGGTGAGCGTGAGGCCTTGCACCACCGGCACACCGCTGCGGAAGACGAGCGCCAGGCTGCGCGTGGCCTGCGACAGCACGCCCTTGCGCACCAGCGTGCCGGCGACCGGCATGCTGAGCTTGGCGCGGTCCCAGGCCATGCGGCCATCGGGCGTGGCGACGAACGCACGCGCCGCGAAGACCAGGCCGCCAGCCGCCACCAGCATGGCTGGCCACCACTTCAGCGTGAACTGCGAACTGCCGAGCAGGATGCGCGTCATCAGCGGCAGCTCGGCGTGCATGTTGTCGAACACCTTCGCAAACGCCGGGATCACCACGAGGTTGATGACACCTATCGCGATCACCATCGCGATGATCACGAAGGTTGGATAGCGCAGCGCGGTCTTCACCTGCTCGCGCATGAACTTCTGGAATTCGAGGTGATGAAAGAGGTTGAGGAATATCTCTTCCAGCCGCCCGGTCGTTTCGCCCACGCGGATCATCGACACGTAGAACGCGTCGAACACGTCGTCGCGCTTGGCCAGCGCCTGCGACAGGTCGAGGCCGGCGTCGAGCGATGAATGCAGGTCGCGCATCAGGGCGGCAATGGCCGGCCGCGTGGCCGAGCTTTCGAGCCCGCGCAGCGCACGCAGGATGGGAATGCCCGAACGCGTCAGCGTGTACATCTGGCGCGAAAACATCATCAACTCGATGAGCTTGATGCGGTCGCGCTTGAAGAGCTTCGACAGCACCTCGCCCGCGTCCTGCACCTCCTTGACCGGGGCGATGACGACCGGCGTCATGCCGGCGTTCATCAGCCAGTCGGCCACGTGCCCGGGCGAGGCTGCTTCCAGCACGCCCGTCACGAGCTGCTGGCGGGTGTCGCGCGCCGAGTAGTTGAAGTTGCCCATGGCGTCCGGTCAGGTGCCGTTCACGACTGGTTGCTCACGCGCATGGCTTCGGCCACGGTGGAGCGGCCGGCCAGCGCGAGCCGCACGCCATCGGCTCGCAGCGTGAATGCGGCGAACTGCTGGTTGGCGATGCGGGTGAAGCCCGACGCGTCCGACGTGGCCGCCGCATGCACCAGCTCGGGCGTCATCTCGATCATTTCGTACACCCCGGTGCGGCCACGGTAGCCGGTGTCGCGGCACTGGCTGCAGCCCATGCCGGACAGGAACTGGTGCTCGTGCTGCGCGACGCGGTCGCCCAGCTCCAGCCCCAGCCATTCGCGTTCGGCCGGCAGCAGCTTGTGCGGCTGCTTGCAGTGCTCGCACAGCACGCGCACCAGCCGCTGCGCCAGCACCATGCGCAGGCCCAGCGACACCATGTACGACGGCACGCCCATGTCGGCCAGCCGCATCGCAGCGCTGGCCGCGTCGTTGGTGTGCAGCGTACTCAGCACCAGGTGGCCGGTGAGTGCGGCGCGCAGGCCGATCTCCGCCGTTTCCTGGTCGCGCATTTCACCGACCAGCAGCACGTCCGGGTCCTGGCGCAGGCAACTGCGCAGCACGCGGGCGAAGCTGAGGTCGATCTTCTCGTGCACCTGCACCTGGTTGAGCCCCGGCAGTCGGTACTCGACCGGGTCTTCGACGGTGATGATCTTCGTGTCGGGCTTGTTCAGTTCGCCGAGCGCCGCGTACAGCGTGGTCGTCTTGCCGCTGCCGGTGGGGCCGGTGACGAGGATCAGCCCCGAGGTCGTCTTCAGCGCCACGCGCAGCCGCGCGAGGATCGGCGCCGGCATGTCGATCGCATCGAGCCGCATGCGGTCGGTGTTCTGCACCAGCAGGCGCATGACCACCGATTCGCCGTACTGCGTGGGCAGCGTCGAGATGCGCACGTCCACCGCCTGTGCGCCCAGCATGAGCTGGAAGCGGCCGTCCTGCGGCAGGCGCTTTTCAGAGATGTCCAGGCTGGACATCAGCTTCAGGCGCTGCACCATCGCCGAGGCGATCTTCGGGTCGTAGCTGCTCTGCACGGCCAGCATGCCGTCGACGCGAAAGCGCACGTTGACGTTCTTTTCCTGCGGCTCGACATGGATGTCGGACACGCCCTGCGCCAGCGCCGCATCGAAGATCGACTGCATCAGCCGCACGATCGGCGCGTCGTCGCTGCCCGCGTTCAGCTCCAGCAGGTTGACCTTGCCGATGTTCAGGTCGGCCGCCACCTCGCTGGCCAGGCCCGAGAGTTCTTCATGGCGCTGGTAGATGCGGTCGACCGCCGACAGCAGGTTGCGTTCGGTCACCACCGCCGGGTGGATGTTGACCTGCAGCACGCGGGACACCTCGTCCTGCGCAAAGATGTCGGTCGGGTCGGCAAAGCCGACCATCAGGCCGTCGAGCTGTTCGCCCAGCACCAGCGCGCGAAAGCGCCGGGCCTGCGCCTCCGGCAAGCGTCGCACCAGCTTCGGGTTCAGCTCGTGCTTGCGCAGGTCGATGAACGGAATGCGCAACTGGTTGCTGATGACTTGGCAGATGGCTTCGTCGGTGACGAAGCCCAGGTCAGTCAACACGCGGCCGAGCTTGCGGCCGGTTTTCTTTTGTTCGCCGAGGGCCTGGGTCAGTTGTTCGGCGGTGATCAGGCCATCGACAACCAGCGCATCACCGAGGCGGAATTTTTGGGGGGCGCTCATGGCGTGGTCCTCGACGGGGTGGCCTGGATGCTGTGGAGCGAGCCCTTCGACAAGCTCAGGACTGGCGGCATGGGTGCGGGTGTGAGCAACCCTTCGACAGGCTCAGGGCGAACGCGTGTGGGTGCGTGCGTGGATGTGGATGCGGATGCGGATGCGGGTGCGGGTGCGGAAGCTCTCATCGCGCCACCGCCAGCTTCTGGTCCAGGAAGGTCAACAACTCGCCTTGCAAAGAGCCGATCGCCTTGGCGCGCTGAAAGGCTTGGCGGGACGGCTCGGCCTGGCCTTCGGCGTCGAGCGCAATGCCCAGGCCCAGCCACGCTGAAGCATTGGCCGGCTCCAGGCGCAACACGTGTTCATACGCGGCGATGGCTTCTTTGTGGTGTGCTTGCTGCATCAGCACGCCGGCTCGCAATGCATGCGCGTCGGCGCTCAGGCCCTGGGCTTGCGCCAGCACGGCCAGCGCGCCAGCCGCGTCGCCAGATTCCACCTTCAGGCGGGCCAGCAGGTAAGCCAACTGCGGCTGTTGCGGCTGGCGTTGCAAGCCCGCTTGCAGCAGCGAGGCCGCTTCGTTGAAGCGCCTGTTTTCGTACAACAGCATCGCGCCGAGTTGGCGCGCGGGCAGGTGGTCGGGTTCATGCGCCAGTGCGTCGAGCGCCTTTTCGATCGCCTGCGAGTTGTGGCCACTGGCCGCCAGCTCGCTGGCTTGGGCATAGGCCAGCGCGGCACGCTGCGCCGTGCTGGTGGCAACGGGTTTTTTCTCGACGCTGGACGGGCCTGACGGAGGCACCAGCACCGGCGCGACGGCCACGCTGATGGGCGCAGGGCCACTGCTCGCGGATCGTGTCCACACCACAGGTTCGGCACGCGGCGCCACGGACGCCTCGCCGGCATCGGGAGCAGACAAGCCTTCGGACGCACGGGGCAGCCGACGCACGGGCGCCAAAACCGGCGCGGGGGTCAGTGGTACATGGGTCAGTGCAGCGGTCAGTGCAGGGGGCAGTGCGGAGCTAGGCACGGCACGCGCCGGCACGTCGTTCAGCACCGCCTGAACCGCCGCGGCCACGGTCACCGCCGATGCGGCTTGCTCCACAGCCGATGCCACCAAAGCGGCCGCCAACGGCACCGCCGACGCTGCCAAACCCACCGGCATCGGCACCGGGTCGGCGCCCATTGCCACCGGCATCGGCACATTCATCTTCTTTCCGGTCCACGCCGGCCAGTCGCCAAAAGCCGCGAGCGAAACCACAGCAGCG
>JAYSYW010000188.1:0-9805 GCA_043727255.1 Rhizobacter sp.
CTCGACAGGCACGTCGCCCGGGCGGGTGCGCACGGCGCGGATCTTGTCCACCACGTCCATGCCCGACACCACCTTGCCGAACACCGCATAGCCATTGCCGTCAGCGGCATTGGCGGCATTCAGGAAATCGTTGTCCTTCACGTTGATGAAGAACTGCGCGGTGGCCGAGTTCGGGTCCATCGTGCGCGCCATGGCGAGACTGCCGCGCACGTTGTCGAGGCCGTTCTTGGCTTCCAGCGGGATCGGCGGGCGGGTCGCCTTTTCTTTCAGGTCGGTGGTCATGCCGCCACCCTGAATCATGAAGTTGTTGATGACGCGGTGGAACACCGTGCCGTCGTAGTGGCCGGCCTTCACGTACTGCACGAAGTTGGCGACCGACTTCGGTGCCTTCGCCGCGTTCAGTTCGACCACGATGTCGCCTTGCGACGTTGCCAACTTGACCTTCTGCGCCAGCACCGCCGCATGGCCGCCGAGGCCAATGGCAAGGGTGGCCAACAGAGGCAACCAACTCGTTCTTGCTTTCATCATCCGATCACTCCTTCAAAGAAGATTTTCCATTGTCCACTCTCCTTGCCCCAGTACTGGCGCCGCAGGGCGCCGGTACGCTGGCCTTGCAATACCTCGCCGAAGGTGACCACCAGCACCTCACTCTGGTCGCGCCAGGAAAGGATCGACAGCTCTTTCAGTTCTGAGGCGCGGCCTCGCGCGGCGCCACGTTCCTTTTCAAGTGTTTGTGCCCATTGGGCCAATTTCGCGTCCCCGTTGGTGAACTGGGGGGAATAGAGGGCGAGCAGCTTGTGCGCGTCACCGGCCGAGCGAGCGTGCCGCCAGCGCTCGACAAGGGCCCGCGCAGCCACACGCTCTTGCTCGATCTCGTGCGGCGCGAACCATTCGAGCTTGGAAGCGATCACGACCGGCGTGCGACGTGGGGCCACGTCTCGCAGCAATCGCGCGAGGTCGTCGTTGGCCAGCACCACGCAGCCGTCGGTGGTCAGCGGGATGCGGGCGAAGTTTTCGGGCGGCACCCCATGCAGCCAGATGCCGCTGCCGGTTTTGCCGCGCCGGCGGTCGTACTCGTTCGGGTAGTTGAGCGTCAGTGCCCCGGGGCCGTAGAAGTTTTTGAGCTGCCCACCACCCAGCCGGCTGGTGATGAAGTACAGGCCCAGTGGTGTGCGCTGATCGCCCTCGATCTGCTTGCCCACCCCCAGGCGCCCCAGCGACACGTAATGGTCGGCCACGAGCTTGAGGCCAGCGCCGTCGGTGTTCTCGAACAGGTAGAGGCGCGAGCGGCTGGCGTCAACCGCAATGGCGTGCCGTGTGGCCGAGGGAATGTCCAGAAACTGGCGCGGCAAGCGCTGCTGTGGTGGTCGTTCGGTCAGTGCGGCCAGGCGCAGCGTGGCTTCACGACGCAGTTGCGCCAGCTGGTCAGGAGACGACGCCGCCAACTCGGCCGGCGCCGCACCCATCGTGGCCAAGGTGCCTTGTCGGGCTTGCAGCAGGTCGCCATAGACAAGTTGTGCCAACTGAAAGTTCGGCACGTCGCGCGTCAAGGCCTCCGCCTTGGCCAGCGCGATGCGACTCTCGCCCCGCCCGATCAAGCGGTAGATCTCGATCAGTCGGGCTTCCGGGCCGCCTGAGGTATTGGTATTGACTGCGGCCCGCGGCGCTGCTGTTTCAGAGTCTTTGAGGGCGACCACCGGCTTGCGCCCCGAGGCGTGCGCATTCACACCCATCACCAGTGTGATCAGCGAGAACGCGACGCAGGCCCACCCCTTCGTGCCATGCCCGCCGTGCGCAGCCCTGGCGTACGCCATCAGCCAGCGCCTCACGAACCCGTGCTTTCCTTTTGGATGAGCCATCGGCCGTTGCTGCGCACCAGCTCCAGCGTCTTGCGGCCCGACACCTTCAGCGTGTCGGCCCGGTAGTCTTGGCGGAAATGCACCACGGCTGTGTTGCCTTGCACTTCCGCGCGGATGTCCGACAGGCCAACACTGATTGAGCGTTTGCTGGTGATGCGTGCACGGCGATCGTCTTCCCATGCTTTGCGGGACTTCGCAGTGCCAGAAAAGTTGCGGGCGTAGGTGGCGAAATACGCGGGCACGTCTCGTTGACTCCAGGCCGAGGCCCAGGCATTCAAAGCGCTTTCCACTTCCTTGGTGGCCGCATTGGCAGTGGGCGGAGCAGGCGCTGCGGCCGGCGGCGCAACAGGCGCTGCGGCAGGAGCGGCAGGCGGCGTTGTGGGCGCAACGGCAACGGGCGCGGGCTTCGGTGCCGCAACGGGTGTGGCGGCGGCCACCGTGGTGCTGCCACGCACGGTGAAGAGGTCGCGGATCAACGCCAACTTGGGCGGAACGCCAGCGTTTGAGCCGTTGATCTGCAGCGCTTTCGAGTAGGCCTGACTGGCCAGTTTCGCGTACACATCGCCGAGGTTTTCATACGCGGTGGCGTAGCTCGGGTTGGTGCGGATCGCGTTTTCAAGCGCCCGGCGGGCCTGCTCGTATTGGCCCTGCTTGCCATACAGCACCGCGAGGTTGTTGTAGGGCTCGGGCAGCTCGGGGAAGTCTTCGGTCAGGGCCACGAAGATGGCGATGGCCTCGGTGGTTTTGCCTTGTTCGGAAACGATCACGCCCTTCAAGAAACGCAACTGCGCATCTTTGGGGTTGGATGCCAATTGCTGGTTGATCTTTTGCAGCGCTTCCACCGTTTGGCCGGCTTGCAGCAGGCGCTGAATGTCGGCAGCTTCCGGGCCGGCGAATGCAACCCCCGCGCACACGGAAAGCGCGGCGGCCGCAGTGCGAACGAAGTAGGGGAAGCGAGTCATCGATGTCCTGGGTTGCGTTGTGGGGCCTGCGGAAGAGGCCGTTGCCGCCTGCGCGAACCCGTCAAAAGGGCTGCCGCTATACTGCAAAAATTGTATCGTAGCCCTGCGGCTTCAAGCCCCGTGACGACCCGCACCGCTGGTTGGCACGCGCCAAATTAAGCCGGCTCCGCTCAGTGCGCATCTCCTTCGGTGAGCCTTCGAGCATCTCCTTGCAACGCCTCTCCGATGACCCTGCGCATCTTCAATACCCTCACCCGTCAGACCGAGGCGTTTGCGCCCATCGAACCCCAGCACGTGCGCATGTACGTCTGCGGCATGACGGTGTACGACCTCTGCCATGTGGGCCATGCGCGCCTGATGATGGCCTTCGACGTGGCGGCCCGCTGGCTGCGCGCCTTGGGCTATCGCGTCACCTATGTGCGCAACATCACTGACATCGACGACAAGATCATCAAGCGGGCGCTGGAACGCGGCATCAGCATCCGCCAGTTGACCGACGAGATGACGCAGGCGATGCATGACGACATCGCGGCGCTCGGCATTGAGCCACCCACACATGAGCCGCGTGCCACCGACTACGTGCCGCAGATGCTGAGCATGATCCGCACGCTGGAGCAAAAGGGCCTGGCCTACCGCGCGCCGCAGGGTGACGTGAACTACGCGGTGCGCAAGTTCCCTGGCTACGGCAAGCTTTCGGGCAAGTCGCTTGACCAATTGCGTGCCGGCGAACGCGTGGCCGTGCTCGATGGCAAAGACGATCCGCTCGACTTTGTGCTGTGGAAGTCAGCCAAGCCCACCGAACCCGATGACGCCAAGTGGGACAGCGAGTTCGGCGTGGGCCGGCCAGGCTGGCACATCGAGTGTTCGGCCATGGGCTGTGCCTTGCTTGGCGAGCGTTTCGACATTCATGGGGGCGGCATGGACTTGCAGTTCCCCCACCACGAGAACGAGATCGCGCAGAGTGAAGGTGCGCTGGGCCACCCGTTCGTCAACGTGTGGATGCACAACGGCTTCGTGAACGTGGACAACGAGAAGATGTCCAAGTCGCTGGGCAACTTCTTCACCATCCGTGATGTGCTCAAACGCTACGACGGCGAGACCATCCGTTTCTTCATCGTTCGCACGCACTACCGCAGCCCCTTCAACTTCAGCGACGCCAGTCTCGACGATGCACGCAACTCGCTGCGCCGGCTGTACACCGCGCTCGACGCCGTGCCCGCCACTTCAACCGATGTCGATTGGTCGCAACCGCAGGCCGTTCGCTTCCGTGAGGTGATGAACGACGACTTCAACACGGCCGAAGCGGTGGCGGTGTTGTTCGAGTTGGCGGGCGAGGTGAATCGCCATCGCAGCGTGCCGCATGCCAATCTGCTCAAAGGCCTGGCGGCCACGCTGGGCTTGCTGCAGAACAACCCGCGCAGCTATTTGCAAGGCGATGCGGCGGGCAGCGATGCATCGCCCATCGAAGCAATGATCGCGGCCCGCGCTGAAGCGAAGCAGGCACGCGACTTCGCCAAGGCTGACCAGATCCGAAAAGACTTGCTTGCACAAGGCATCGTGCTGCAAGACTCGCCGCAAGGCACGACTTGGGTGAAGGCCTGAACCCGTGCCGAAAACCGTCACGCCCGACTACTGGGACGAAGCCTGCAAGCACCTGAGTAAGCGCGATCGGGTGATGCGCAAGCTGATTCCGGAGTGCGGAGAAGCGCGCTTGCAAAGCCGTGGCGATGCCTTCACCACACTGGCGCGTTCGATCGTTGGTCAGCAGATTTCCGTCAAGGCGGCTCAGTCGGTGTGGGAACGCTTTGTGACGCTGGTGGATGGCGGCATGACCAAGGTGCCGCCCGCTGGCGTGCTGGCCTTGGATGCGCCGCAAATGCGCACGGCGGGTTTGTCGGCGCGCAAGGTCGAATACCTGTTTGATCTGGCCCAGCATTTTCAAAGCGGCAGCGTGCATGTGCGCCAGTGGCAGCAGATGGACGACGAAGCCATCATCGATGAGCTGGTGGCCATTCGCGGCATCGGCCGATGGACGGCCGAGATGTTCCTCATCTTTCACCTCATGCGCCCGAACGTGCTGCCTCTCGACGACCTCGGGCTGCTCAAAGGCATCAGCGTCAACTACTTCAGTGGCGAGCCGGTATCGAGGGCTGAAGCACGTGAAGTGGGTGATGCCTGGGCGCCTTTTCGCTCGGTGGCCACATGGTACATTTGGCGCAGCCTCGACCCCCTGCCTGTCGCATATTGAGCGGCCCCAGTCGCATCGATGCATGACAGGCCACAGGGTCCCTCCACCCGCAGAGCCAGGAATCCCCTGATGAGCAAACGACACTTCCTTGACTTCGAGCAACCGATTGCCGAACTCGAAACCAAGATCGAAGAGCTGCGTTACGTGCAAAGCGAATCGGCCGTTGACATCTCTGAAGAGATCGACCGCCTTGGCAAGAAAAGCCAGCAGCTCACCAAAGACATCTATTCCACGCTGACGCCGTGGCAGGTCACGCAGATTGCGCGGCATGCGCAGCGCCCTTATGCGCTGGACTACATCAACGAAATCTTCACCGACTTTCAAGAGTTGCGTGGTGACCGTTCGTTCGCTGATGACCAGTCCATCGTTTGCGGCTTGGCGCGCTTCAACGGCCAGGCCTGCATGGTGATTGGCCACCAGAAGGGGCGCGACACCAAAGAGCGTGCCGCCCGCAACTTCGGCATGTCGCGGCCCGAGGGCTATCGCAAGGCCTTGCGCCTGATGAAGCTGGCCGAGAAGTTCGGCCTGCCGGTGTTCACCTTGGTTGACACCCCGGGGGCCTACCCCGGCATTGGCGCTGAAGAGCGCGGCCAGTCCGAGGCCATTGGCCGCAACATCTTCGAGATGGCGCAACTTGAAGTGCCCATCATCGTGACCATCATCGGCGAAGGCGGCTCAGGTGGTGCGCTCGCCATCAGCGTGGGCGACCAAGTGTTGATGCTGCAGTACTCGGTGTACTCGGTGATCTCGCCGGAAGGTTGCGCGTCGATCTTGTGGAAGACCTCCGAGCGCGCGTCTGAAGCCGCTGAAGCGCTGGGCATCACCGCCCACCGGCTGAAGGCGCTGGGCCTGATCGACAAGATCGTCAGCGAACCCATCGGCGGCGCCCACCGTGACGCAAAGCAAATGGCGGCCTACTTGAAGCGCGCATTGAACGACGCGTTGCGGCAAGTCAGCGACCTCAAGCCCAAGGAACTGCTGCAGCGCCGCTATGAGCGCCTGCAAAGCTACGGTCGTTTCACCGACACGACCGAGCGCTGAACCTCTTGCCGTGAACCGGCCCTGCGTCGCGGTCGCCTACAGTGCGGGCCGCGATTCGACGGCGTTGTTGCATGCCACGGCGCATGCGGCGTGCGATCAAGGTCTGCAGGTGGTGGCCTTGCATGTGCACCACGGGTTGAGTTCGCAGGCGGACACGTGGCTCGCGCACGCACAAACCCAGTGTGAGGAATGGGCGCGCAAGGGCCTGCCAGTGTGTCTGCTTCATCACCGCGTGGCGAGCAAACCTTTGGCTGGCGACAGCATCGAAGCGTGGGCCCGACAGGTGCGCTACTTGGCGCTGCGGCAGATGGCTGGCGAAGCGGGTGCCCCACTCATCCTGCTCGCGCACCACCGGCGAGACCAAGCCGAGACCTGGTTGTTGCAAGCCTTGCGAGGCTCTGGCATCAAGGGCTTGGCAGCGATGCCCAAGCGCGCTCAACGCGAAGGCTTCACGTGGGCGCGGCCCTGGCTTGATCAATCGCGTGAGGCCATCGAGGCCTATGTGCTGCAACACCGTCTGCGGTATGTCGATGACGACAGCAATGCCGATCCTCGACATGCACGCAACCGGCTGAGGTTGAGGGCCTGGCCGGCGCTCGTCACTGCGTTCCCGCAGGCCGAGCAATCACTTGCCGACGCGGCGCGCTGGGCGCAGCAGGCGCGTGAATGCCTGGACGATCTTGCGGAGATCGACTTGGTCAGCTCGGCTTCCACGAACGGCCTCTCCATCGCCGCCTGGGCCGTGTTGAGCGAAGCGAGGCGCAGCAATGCGCTGCGTGCCTGGCTCCAAGCGCAGATGGGGGAAAGCGCATCGGCTGCGGTTGTTGAACGGCTACTGAGCGAATTGCCCCATGCGAAGGTCGCCACCTGGCAAGTGCCGACGGGCACGCTGCGCTGCTATCGCGGGCGCTTGCGATTTGAGGCGGACACGCCATCGGCTTTGGCAACGCCCGAAGCCACGTTGTGCATCTCACGCGCGGGGCGTTTCAAGCTGCCGGGCTGGGGGGGCGAGCTGGTGGCGCGTCGGGTCAAGGAAGGCGGCGTGCCGCTTGCCTGGCTGGCCCACCTCGAGCTGCGGGCCAGGGCAGGGGGCGAGCAGTTCCAGGCCGGCCTGGGTCGCCCCGCACGCAGCCTGAAAAAGCAGTACCAGGCGGTCGGTGTGCCCGCGTGGCAGCGCGAAGGGCCTCTGATCTACAGCGGTGGCCAACTGGTATTCGTGCCGGGCCTGGGTATCGACACCCGGGTGATCGCCTTGCCCGGCCAGGCGCAGCTCAGCCTGGAGTGGTTGAGCCTTGCAAGCCGCTGAAAAGAGGCCCTGCTTGCGCGGCTAAAATGCGCGGTTGCGACCGCGTCGCATCCCCTTCCTTCACCCTCAGAGACTTCCGTTCTCATGGCACTCATCGTTCATAAATACGGCGGCACATCGATGGGCTCAACAGAGCGCATCCGCAATGTCGCCAAGCGCGTTGCCAAATGGGCCCGCGCCGGCCACCAGATGGTCGTGGTGCCTTCCGCAATGAGCGGCGAAACCAACCGCATCCTCGGCCTTGCCAAAGAGCTGTCGCCCGAAGTCCCCGGTGCGTCGGTGCAGCGTGAACTCGACATGATCGCGTCCACTGGCGAACAGGTGTCGGTCGGCTTGCTGTCAATCGCTTTGCAGGCCGAAGGCCTCGAAGCGGTCAGCTATGCCGGTTGGCAGGTGCCCATCAAGACCGACTCGTCGTTCACGAAGGCCCGCATCCAGAGCATTGACGATGCCCGCGTGCGCGCCGATCTGGCCGCCGGCAAGGTGGTGGTCATCACCGGCTTTCAAGGGGTGGACCCAGACGGTCACATCACCACGCTGGGCCGTGGCGGCTCAGACACCTCGGCGGTGGCCGTGGCTGCGGCGATGAAGGCGGCCGAATGCCTGATCTACACCGACGTGGACGGCGTCTACACGACCGACCCGCGCATCGTCCCTGAGGCTCGCCGTCTGCAGACAGTCAGCTTTGAAGAGATGCTGGAAATGGCGAGTCTTGGCTCCAAGGTGCTGCAGATCCGTTCGGTCGAATTCGCCGGCAAGTACCGTGTGCCGCTGCGTGTGCTGTCGAGCTTCACGCCGTGGGACATCGACATCGTTGAGGAAGCCCGCTCCGGCACTTTGATCACTTTTGAGGAAGACGAAAAAATGGAACAAGCCGTTGTCTCCGGCATCGCGTTCAACCGCGACGAAGCCAAGATCACCGTGGCCGGTGTGCCTGACAAACCTGGCATCGCTTTCCAGATCCTCGGCCCCGTGGCCGATGCCAACATCGATGTGGACGTGATCATCCAGAACGTCTCGCACGACGGCCGCACTGACTTCTCGTTCACCGTGCACCGCAACGACTATGCGCGGACCATCGAGCTGCTCAAGAGCACGGTGCTGCCGCAGACGGGTGCGACGGAAGTGACGGGCGACCCAAAGATCTGCAAGGTCAGCATCGTGGGCATCGGCATGCGTTCACACGTGGGTGTGGCGAGCAAGATGTTCCGTTGCCTGAGTGAAGAGAGCATCAACATCCAGATGATCACCACCAGCGAAATCAAGACCAGCGTGGTGATCGACGAGAAGTACATGGAGCTCGCCGTGCGCGCGTTGCATAAAGCCTTCGATCTCGAGCAGGCTGCGTCTTGAACGCGGTTTTCTAAGGTTAGAATTCCGCCTCGTTGCTGGAGTCGTGACCGAGTGGCCGAAGGTGCTCCCCTGCTAAGGGAGTATTCGCCTTAAAAGCGAATCGAGGGTTCGAATCCCTCCGACTCCTCCAGCTGCATAAGCTGATTCAAAGCCCCTGATGTGTAGTGCGTCAGGGGCTTTGTCTTTGTGGGTTCAACTTGTTGTGCAGGGCCTGTTCTGGGCCTTGTCTACAACGCGGCTTCGCGTTGCAGCACCGCCACCAGATGGCGCCATGCGCGGCCGATCAATGAGCGGCGTTCGCCGTGCAGCACGGCGATGCCCACCACCTCGGACGTTGGCGCCTGCGCCAGGTCGCAGGCTTCGAGCCTCAGGCGGAAGGTGGGTTGCAAGGGCACCAGCCGGCCGTCCGCATGGCGTTGGGCTGGGACGGGGCCGCCGTACACGCTGGCGGCTGAGGCTTGGTCGAGGTGGTTGAGCTGCACGGCATCGACGTGGCTGCCTTTGCAGGCCACGCGCGCTCGTTCGGCGTTGCCGGGCACGAAGGTGCCCTCGGTGCCGTTCACCACGTTTTGTGCCTGGGCTTCATCGAGGAAGGCTTCTACCTTGCTGCCTTGCGGGGCCACCACTTGCATCAGCTTCTCGCCGGCCTGTACCCAGTTGCCGGGTGACAGGTCGGGCGACACGTCGGCCACGCGGCCATCGAAGGGCATGGTGAGCGTCAGGCGTTGCTGTTCGCGTTGCAGGCCCCGCGGGCGAAACGAACTGGTGCGGTGCCGCGTGCCGTGTGCCGCTTGGCCACACGGCCCGAGAACGGCGCGGGGATGTTGCAGCGGCTGACGAACGCGCGCGCGGTGGTGGCATCGGCCTGCGCTTCCTTCAGCTTGGCCTGCGCCTGGGAGCGCGCGGCACGAAGCAAGTCGTTCATGGGTTCACCCGCTGCGGCAGACGGCCTGGCCAGAGCGGAAGAATCAGGCTGAAATGGAGGTGAGGGGTGGCACAAACAGTGGCATAGGGAATAAAGCAGGTAAAACCGAGA
>JAYSYW010000189.1:0-9783 GCA_043727255.1 Rhizobacter sp.
CCGGCTTGCCTTGCACGTTCACCGGCACCAGAAGCACACACCGAAGGCCCGAAGCGATGGCGTGGGTGATGCGTTCACCGTGCGGCACCGCCGAGAGGTTGGCCAACCACAGTGGCGAGCCACGTTCGGCGGCTTGCAGCACCGGGTCGCTGGCGCAGGCGGGGGCGGTGGCGAACGGGCTGCCGCTGTCAGGGGCTGTGCAGGCGTCTTGCAGCCAGCTTGCCAGGCAGCGCGGTGTTTGGCCTGACTTGCCCAGCTCCCAATAGCCGCCGCAGCGCCAGTTCAAGGCTTCACAGAAAACCTGGGCCAGCCCATGCACCGCGTCGCTGAGCTTGGGGGTGCGGGCCAGCAGGTCGGCTGTCTGGCGTTCCACCACCAGCCGGCGTTCGATGGCCACCCGGCGCGTCACATCGCGGAACACCCCGTGGTGGCCGATGAAGCGGGTGGTTGTGGCGTCGAAGCGCGGTTCGCCCGAATGGCTGATGTAGGTGGCTTCGCCAGCGGGGCTGGTGTACTTCACCACCAGGTCGGTGACGGGTTGGTGAGCCTCGAACACCGCGCGGGCGTCGTCCCAGTTGGGGCAGCCCAGCGGCGTGCCGCCGAGTTGCCAGGGCGTTTTGCCGATGAAGGTGTCGGCGTGCACGACCCAGGCGCTGTTGGGGTGCCCGCTCATGCGGGTGATGTGGTGTTGAGCGTCTTGTTCCCAGTAGTGCAGGTTCGGCAGCACGTTGGTCTGGCTCAACAGCGACGAGAACGCATCCGCAAGACTCACGGCGCCCGGCTTGTCTGCCGTTGGATCCCTGGAAGGGGCTTGCGGATGATCTGGCATGAGGCAGTCCTTTGCGACGGGCACGAGCCCGTCGCCGCCTTGTTGGGTAATACACAGAACTGTCGCCCGAGAGAGCGCCGCTCAAGACTGGATAAGAGGGGGGTTTCGGGTTGAGACGAATTTTTTGCGGGCGGGCGCGGGCGTCACCCTGCACGGCCTATTACCGCAGCGAGCGACGGTTAGCTGCATATCGCCTAAGCGCGGTGCGGCAATCAGCCACTGAGTGCCCTGAGGTCCACAAGACCGTTCGCTACGCCGGAGGTGGCACCGAGAAGATGGATCGTGCGCAGCTTCTCGCCGAGCAATGCGACCGCGTCGTGATCAAGACGCTTCGAGGCGCACCTGTCACTGCGTCGGTAACGCCACAAGGCGGGGCGAGCTTGGCACCGCTTCCAGCAACTGAAGGACGCCGGCACCGCTGGCGTCGGCGTGGTTGGGTCAGCGGTGGTTGCCGCGCGAACGGCGAGCCGATGCGGTTTTTGTCTCCGCGTCGGTTGTGTTTTCTTCGGGTGAGGTGGCTTGGTCGTCGTTCGCGGCCAAGTTTTGCGTCGTCGCAAGGCCTTGAGCAGCCAGACCGGGCATTGACCAAGCCGCCACCATCAACGCCCACCAGGTGTGGCTGGCGTTGAGCATCTGTTCCCAGCCCAGCGTTTGCCAGGCCATCAGTTGTTCAGCGGGCCAGGGTTCTTTCCACACCGGGGCGGTTTCGAGTTCGGTCTTGCCGTCGGGCGTGGTGGGGGCCCACAGCGAGTTCCAGTGGAGCATGGCTTTCCTCCAGTTTGGGTTGCGGCGTCGGGTGAGACACCATTGGCACCAAAGCTTAGCCCTCGAAGCCCACCCGCGCCAGCAATGCCCTTGCCGGCATTCATGGTGCGATGTCTTGAACGATGTCTTGAATCAACGGCGAACGATGACCGCCAGGGCCAGCAGTCCGACCAAAGAGAACATCGCGAGGCTCCAGTACTCGAAGGGCACGCCCAGCACCGACACCGCGGCATCGGCACAAGTGGCTGTGACGCCCATCACCGATGGCCAAAGCGTTTCTATCTTCGACGCGCTGAGGATCTTGTCGGCCAAGGTGAGGTTGCACGAATAGAGCTTGGCGGCCACCACGTGCTGGTAGATCGCCGCCGCCACACCACTGGCCGAAAGCAGCAACGTCACCGTTGCCAAGCCGATGCGCGCCCGGCGGGCCGGCAGCAACGCGCCCAGCACGCACACGGCGGCGATCAACACATAGACAACGCGCTGCAGCACGCACCAGGCGCAAGGCTGCATGTCGAAGCGGTACTGCGCCACCAAGGCGGCACCGATCGACGCGAGCGACAGCGCCGCCATCGCCCAGAACCGTGCGCTGCTGCGCGCATTGCTTGCGGCGCGGGTGGCCATCAGGCCACCTCTGCGATCAGGTCGATCTCGACGCAGGCGCCCATCGGGTTCTGCGCCACGCCGAAGGCACTGCGCGCGTGCGCGCCTTTGTCGCCGAACACCTCGCCCAGCAATTCACTGCAGCCGTTGGTGACGAGGTGCTGCTCGGTGTAGTCGGGCGTGCTGTTGACGAGGCTCATCACCTTCACGATGCGGGTCACCTTGTTCAGGTCGCCCACGGCCGCTTGCAGCGTGCCCAGCAGGTCGATGGCGACCGCGCGTGCGGCTTGTTTGCCTGTTGCGGTGTCGATGTCGCGGCCCAACTGCCCGACCCAGGGCTTGCCATCACGCTTGGCGATGTGCCCCGACAGAAACACCAGCGAACCTGTGCGCACGAAGGGCACATAAGCAGCGACTGGCACGGAAACGGATGGCAGCTCGATGCCAAGGGACTTCAGACGGTCGTAGACAGACATGGCGAGGGCGGGGAAGCGATGGAGGGGCAAATCCTACACTCGGGCATGGGAGGAAAAGACATCGCCTGGCGGCTTGCCGCCCTGGGCCTGGCGTGGCCGGCCGGCGCGTTCATGCAGATGCACGAGCGCGCCTTGCAGGCCGGTGCTGTCTACCTGGCGTTGTGCGCCCTCGGCGTGTTGTTGTGTGCTGCGGGGTGGCGCTGGCGGCAAGCCTTTGGGCTGGCGGTGGTGGGCGTGGCGCTCTTGGCCGCCGGCAGCACCGGCTGGCGGGCTGGCGAACGGCTGGCCGACGCCTTGCCCGCGTCGCTGGAGGGGCAAGACATCGAAGTCAGCGGCGTGGTTGCCAGCCTGCCGCAAGTGGGCTCGAACGGCGTGGCGTTTTCCTTCGAGGTGGATGCCGCCCACTGGCGCGGTGAGCCGGTTCGCTTGCCCTCGCTGCTGGCGCTGGCCTGGTACAGCGGCTTTCGTGACGACACTCCGATGAGCGGCCCGCAAACCGAATTGCGCGCCGGCCAAGCCTGGCGCTTCACGGTGCGGCTGCGCAAGCCGCACGGCAACCTGAACCCCCACGGCTTCGACCGCGAGTTGTACCTCTTCGAGCGCGGTATTCGTGCGACGGGCTACGTGCGCGGCACGGCCGAGGCGCCGCCGCAACTGCTGCGCCAACATGCAGGCCACCCGG
Organism: Rhizobacter sp.; assembly: GCA_043727255.1. Classification (GTDB taxonomy): domain Bacteria; phylum Pseudomonadota; class Gammaproteobacteria; order Burkholderiales; family Burkholderiaceae_C; genus Rhizobacter. The sequence continues at coordinate 3,356 of JAYSYW010000189.1, forward strand.
TCGAACGCTGGCGACAGCGGGTGCGCGACGCCATTGAGGCGCAGGTGAGCGACCCGCGAGCCGCAGGCGTGCTGGCCGCGCTGGCGGTGGGCGACCAGGGCGCCATCGAACGCGAAGACTGGCAGCTCTTTCGCACCACCGGCGTGGCCCACCTCATGAGCATCAGCGGCTTGCACGTGACCATGTTCGCGTGGCTTGCAGGCCTGGGTGTGGCCGCCCTGTGGCGACGCAGCCCTCGCGCCATGCTGTGGCTGCCCGCGCCACTGGCCGGGCGTGCGGGCGGCTTGATGTTGGCAGTGGCCTATGCCGTGTTTTCGGGCTGGGGCGTGCCGGCGCAGCGCACCGTGTGGATGCTGGCCACCGCCGCGGCGTTGCAGGGCCTGGGCCGGCATTGGCCGTGGCCACTGGTGTTGCTGGCTGCCGGCGCGGTGGTCAGCGCCATCGACCCCTGGGCTTTGCTGCAGCCGGGTTTCTGGTTGTCGTTCGCAGCCGTGGGTTTGTTGATGGCGTCGGCGCCCGCGCAACTGACCCCGCCACCCCAGGTGCCCCCGGGCTGGCGGGGTTGGGCGGGCCGGCTTCAATCGGTCACGGCCAGTGGGCTGCGCACACAGGTGGTGGCCACGCTGGGCCTTGCCCCGCTGACGCTCGTGTTCTTTCAGCAGATATCGGTGGTGGGTTTTGCGGCCAACCTGGTGGCGATTCCGCTTGTCACATTGGTGATCACGCCGCTTGCGCTGCTGGGTGTGGCCGCGCCCCCGCTGTGGAGCGTCGCCGCGTGGATCGAACAGCAATTGGCGGCCGGCCTGGCATGGGCCGCCCAAATGCCCTCCGCCGTGTGGATGGTTCCCGTGGCGCCCACCTGGGCACAGTGGGCCGGTTTGTTCGGCGCCGTGTTGCTGGTGATGCCCTTGCCCTGGCGCTTGCGCTGGCTGGCCGTGCCGCTGGTGTTGCCTTTGTTGATGCCCATGCCCGAGCGGCCAGCGCCGGGCGGGTTTGAGCTGTTGGCGGTGGATGTGGGCCAAGGCAGCGCCGTTTTGGTGCGCACACACGGCCACCTGCTGGTCTACGACACCGGCCCGCAGTATTCACGCGACAGCGACGCCGGCCAGCGCGTGCTGTTGCCCCTTTTGCGGGCGCGCGGCGAAGCGGTGATCGACCGGCTGGTGTTGAGCCACCGCGACAGCGACCACGTGGGCGGCGCCGCCACCTTGCTGGCCGAACTGCCGGTGCGCAGCCTGCACGGCTCGTTAGAAGACGGCCACCCGCTGCGCACGGCGGGTGTGCCGTTTCAGCGCTGCGAGGCGGGCCAGTCGTGGGTGTGGGACGGCGTGCGCTTCGAGGTGTTGCACCCGCAAGCGGCCGACCACGCGCGGGCGCTCAAGCCCAACGCCTTGTCGTGCGTGCTGCGGGTGTCAGGCCCACAGGGCAGCGCCTTGCTGGCCGGCGACATCGAACGCGACCAGGAAGCCGCGCTGGTGGCGGCCCTCGGCCCCGCGTTGAAAGCCGACATGTTGCTGGTGCCGCACCATGGCAGCCGCACGTCGTCCACCCCCGACTTCCTGCGCGCTGTACAACCCGTGGTCGCCGTGGTGCAGTCGGGTTATCGCAACCGTTTCAACCACCCCGCGCCCGAGGTGCTGTGGCGGTTGCGTTCGCATGTGGCGCAGGTGCGAACCATCCCTGCATGCGGGGCGTGGCGATGGGCGGCGGGCGAAACGGCTGCATCAGGAACGTGCCAACGCCAGACCGCGCCACGCTATTGGCACCACGAAGGCGTGTTGGAACTCCAGACCCCAGACCCGGCGCACCGAAGTGGCCTGGATATTGCTAATTGACCTGTGAGGAGACTTGCCGATGAAGTTCAGTTTCGACGAGATGCAAGCCACCAGCACGACGGTCCGCGACCACTACCGCACCTACGACCGTTGGTTGGCCAAACAGCCGCGCGACACCATGCGTTCGCGCCGCGAAGAAGCCGAAATGATTTTTCGGCGCGTTGGCATCACCTTCGCGGTGTACGGCGCGAAAGATGAAGACGGCTCGGGCACCGAGCGCCTGATCCCCTTCGACCTGATCCCCCGGGTGATCCCCGCGCACGAGTGGGCCGAGATGGAGCGCGGCCTGATCCAGCGCGTGACGGCCCTGAACCGCTTCATTCACGACGTTTACCACGGGCAAGAAATCATTCGTGCCGGTGTGGTGCCGGCCGACCAAGTCTTCCAGAACGCGCAGTTCCGGCCCGAGATGATGGGTGTCGATGTGGCCGGTGGCGTGTACTCGCACATCAGCGGCATCGACATCGTGCGTGCCGCCAACCCCGACGGCAGCGGCAGTTATTACGTGCTCGAAGACAACCTGCGCGTGCCCAGCGGTGTGAGCTACATGCTCGAAAACCGCAAGATGATGATGCGGCTCTTCCCCGACCTCTTCAGCCAGCACCGTGTGGCGCCCGTTGCGCACTACCCCGACTTGCTGCTCGAAACCTTGCGCGCGGTGGCACCGGCCGCCGTCAACGACCCGACGGTGGTGGTGCTCACCCCCGGCATGTACAACAGCGCCTACTTCGAGCACGCGTTTTTGGCGCAGCAGATGGGTGTTGAGCTGGTCGAGGGCCAAGACCTGTTCGTGAAAGACAACTTCGTCTACATGCGCACCACGCAAGGCCCGAAGCGGGTGGACGTGATCTACCGCCGGGTGGACGACGACTTCCTTGACCCGCTGGCCTTCCGCTCTGATTCGACGCTGGGTTGCGCCGGGCTGTTGAACGTGTACCGCGCGGGCAACGTGACGCTGTCCAACGCCATCGGCACGGGCGTGGCCGACGACAAATCGGTCTACGCCTACGTGCCCAAGATGATCGAGTTCTACCTGGGCGAAAAACCCGTTCTCAACAACGTGCCGACCTACCAGTGCCGGGAAGAAGACGACTACAAGTACGTGCTCGACCACCTGCATGAGCTGGTCGTGAAAGAAGTTCACGGCGCGGGTGGCTACGGCATGCTGGTCGGCCCGGCCTCCACCAAGGCCGAGATCGCTGACTTCCGCAAGGCACTTGAAGCCAACCCCTCGGGCTACATCGCGCAGCCCACGCTGAGCCTGTCCACCTGCCCCACGTTCGTTGACAGTGGCATCGCGCCGCGCCACATCGACCTGCGCCCCTTCGTGCTGAGCGGCAAGCAGGTGCAAATGGTGCCGGGCGGCCTGACGCGTGTGGCCTTGAAAGACGGCTCGCTGGTGGTCAACTCGTCGCAAGGCGGTGGCACCAAAGACACCTGGGTGCTGGAGGGCTGATGCGGATGCACCTGATCACCAAGGCTTCGACAGGCTCAGCCCGACCCTTCGACAAGCTCAGGGCGAGCGGTCGTTCGGACTTCGATACCTCAGCCCGAACGGAATTTTTTCACTTGCTGCCCACTCCGCTCCCGTTCGCCCTGAGCTTGTCGAAGGGCCTGCTCCGAAAGACGCAAGGTTTTGTTCGCATCTCGCCCATCCCCGTTCACCCTGAGCCTGTCGAAGGGCCCGCTCCACATCACACAGACATGAAGGGAGCCAGCGATGCTGTCTAGAACCGCCGACCATCTGTTCTGGATGGCCAGATACATGGAGCGGGTCGAAAGCGCTGCGACGCAGCGCTTGGACGCAGTCAAAACAAGGCCGCGCGCGGCAGCGCGCAGCGGGGTTTTCGGCCAGAAAGGGGTAAGTGATGCTCTCTAGAACCGCCGACCATCTGTTCTGGATGGCCAGATACATGGAGCGGGCCGAAAACACCGCCCGCATGCTCGACGTCAACTACCAGACCTCGCTGCTGCCGCAATCAGACGACGCGGCTGAAAAGGGCTGGCGTGGCCTGCTCAGCATTTCAGAGCTGACCGAGGACTACGCCACGCGCCATGGCGAGATCAGTGCCCACAAGGTGATGGACTACATGGTGAGCGACGAGAAAAACCCGTCGAGCATCTACAACTGCCTGATGGGGGCGCGTGAAAACGCCCGTGCGGTGCGCGGCACGCTCACCACCGAGGTGTGGGAAACGCAGAACCAGACCTGGCTCGAATTCCAGCGCATGTTGCGCAACCAGGCCTTCCAGCGTGACCCGGGCGACGGCTTCGAGTGGGTCAAGTTTCGCTCTCACCTTTCGCGTGGTGTGACGGTGGGCACCATGCTGCAAGACGAGTCGTTCCACTTCCTGCGGATCGGCAGCTTCCTGGAGCGAGCCGACAACACCGCCCGCCTGCTTGACGTGAAGTTCCATGCGGTGAAGAGCGAGTTCTTCGGCAGCAATGGAAACGGCAATGGCAACGGGAATGGCAAAGACCAGGAGTACGACTTCTATCACTGGTCGGCGATTTTGCGATCGGTATCGGCGTTCGAGGTTTACCGCAAGGCCTACCGAAATGTGATCCGGCCGGAGCGCGTGGCCGAGCTGTTGATCTTGCGCGCCGACATGCCGCGTTCGCTGGCGGCCTGCATGGACGAAGTGGTTTCCAACCTGTCGAAGGTGGCCAACGAGCAGTCGGGCGAAACCCTGCGCCGCGCCGGCCGCCTGCAGGCCGACCTGCGCTTCGGCCGCATCGACGAGATTCTTGCCACAGGCCTGCATGCCTACCTCACGCAGTTTCTCGAACGCGTGGGTGACCTCGGTTTCGGCATCAGCCGCGACTTCCTCGTGCCCGTGGCCGCGTGATGAATACCGGGTCAGCTGCCGTTGCCGGGCCGCTCCCAAGCCGGCCCGGATCCCCCTGGGGGCTGGGCCCGATGGCCCAGCGCGGCCTGCAAGGCCGACCGATGTACCCATCGGGTGAGGGGCTGACAGTGCGACTGCGCATTGACCACGTGACGCAGTACGACTACAGCGTGCCGCTGAAATATGCGCACCAGTCGCTGTGCCTCACGCCCCAAGCCAGCGCGCACCAGACGGTGCACGACTGGTCGTTGTCAGCGCCCGGCCCGCTGTTTGCGCAGCGCGACGGCTACGGCAACCTGGCCCACACCTGGACGTTGATGCGCCGCGCCTACAGCGGCTGCGTCCGCGCCCAAGGCGTGGTTGAAACGCATGCATCGCCCTGGCTGGTGGACGAAGGCCCGCCGCCCCTGGTGTACCTGCGCAGCACGCCGCTGACGCAGGCCGACGCCGAGCTGAAGGCGATGGGCCGCGCCTACTTGTCTGATGGCGTCAACGAACAAACCGCCATGGCCCTGGCCGGCGCCGTGCTGCTGCGCCTGCCCTACAAGGCGGCGGTGACACACGTGGCCACCACCGCCAGTGAGGCGCTGGCGCTGGGTGCCGGCGTGTGCCAAGACCACGCACATGTGTTCATCGCGGCTTGCCGCAGCCAGGGTGTGCCGGCGCGTTATGTGAGCGGCTATTTCTACGCGCCTGATGCCGAACACCTGGCCAGCCATGCCTGGGCCGATGTGTGCGTCAACACGGCCGAGGGCCGCTGGCTCAGCGTTGACGTAACCCATGGCTGCCTGATGGACGAGCGCCATGTGCGTCTTGCCGTGGGACCAGACTACGCGGCCTGCTCACCCATCCGTGGCGTGCGCGAAGGCGGTGGCGACGAATCGATGCGGGTGCGCATCGACATGCGCGAAGCCCTCGCCGCCGAAGAACCGCTCTTGCTGCTGACGACGCCTTGATGCGCTGTGTTGTGCTTTGCCGCGCTTTTGCTTTCCTGATGACCAAGAAAGTTCAGCAACCTCCGTTCGCACTGAGCCTGTCGAAGTGCCGCGTGGGGCTTCCTTCCTTCGACAGGCTCAGGACGATCGGAGATACAAGCTCAGGGCGGTCGGAAATGCAGCCCGAACGGTATCTGTGGGCGGTTGAACTTTCTTGCTGATCACTTTTGCTTTTGAATCCCTGCTGAATATTCCCTGGAGCCCTGAATGTCCATCCATGTCGCGCTGAACCACGTGACGCACTACCGGTACGACCGGCCGATCAACCTGGGCCCACAGGTGATCCGGCTGCGTCCGGCGCCGCATTCACGCACCCGCATCGTCAGCTACTCGATGCGCGTCGAGCCCGCCACGCACTTCATCAACTGGCAGCAAGACCCGCAAAGCAACTACCTCGCGCGTTTGGTGTTCCCTGACAAGACCACCTCGTTTCGCATCGAGATCGACCTCGTGGCCGAGATGTCGGTGCTCAACCCGTTCGACTTCTTTCTGGAGCCGAGCGCGGAGAACTTCCCGTTCGAGTACGACCCGTCGCAGGCACACGAGCTTCAGCCCTACCGCGACAAGGCACCGCTGACGCCGGCCCTCGAGGCCTACCTCAAGACCATCTCGCGCGAGAAGATGCAGACGACGAACTTCCTCGTCGCGCTGAACCAGCGGCTGCAAAAAGACATCAGCTACCTGATCCGCATGGAGCCCGGCGTGCAAACGCCCGAGCAAACGCTCGTCAATGCCTCGGGCTCGTGCCG
>JAYSYW010000190.1:0-4580 GCA_043727255.1 Rhizobacter sp.
GCTGCTGGTGCAGATCCTTCGCCACCTGGGCTTTGCGGCGCGCTTCGTGTCGGGCTACCTGATCCAGTTGAAGAGCGATGTGAAATCGCTCGACGGCCCCAGCGGCACCGAGGTCGATTTCACCGACCTGCATGCATGGTGCGAGGTCTACCTGCCCGGTGCCGGGTGGATCGGCTTCGACCCCACCTCGGGCCTGCTGGCAGGTGAGGGCCACATTCCTCTGGCGTGTTCGCCCGACCCCGGCTCAGCCGCGCCCGTCACCGGCGCCATCGACGAATGCGAGACCGCGTTCGAGCACCACATGAAGGTCACCCGCGTCTGGGAAGCACCGCGTGTGACGCTGCCCTACAGCGACGACCAGTGGGCGCAGATCGAACAGCTCGGCCACGCGGTGGACGACGACCTGCGCAAGAACGATGTGCGCCTGACACAAGGCGGCGAGCCCACCTTCGTGTCGGTCGATGACCGCGACGGCGCCGAATGGAACACCGACGCACTCGGCCCCACCAAGCGCGCCCTCAGCGCCGAGCTGATGGACAAGCTGCGTGCCAAGTACGGCGCGGGCGGCCTGCAGCACTACGGCCAAGGCAAGTGGTACCCGGGCGAGCAACTGCCGCGCTGGTCACTCAACCTCTTCTGGCGCAAAGACCGCGAACCGATCTGGACGCACCCCGAGCTGTTTGCCAACGAGCGTGACGACTACGGCGTGACCGAACAGCACGCTGAGAAGTTCTTGCGCGGCCTGGCCACGCGCCTGGGCCTCGACCCCCAGTACGTGTTCCCCACTCACGAAGACGTTTGGTACTACCTGTGGCGCGAACGCAAGCTGCCCATCAACGTGGACCCATTCGATACGCGTCTGGGCGACAAGCTTGAGCGCGACCGCATCCGCAAGGTCTTCACGCAAGGCCTTGAAAAAGTGGTGGGCCATGTGCTGCCTGTGCTGCGCCGCCCGAAGGCCGGCCCGCGCTGGCAAACCGGCCCGTGGTTCCTGCGCGATGAACGCTGCTACCTGATCCCTGGCGACTCGGCCATGGGCTACCGGCTGCCGCTCGATTCACAACCCTGGGTGGCCGATGCCGACTACCCCTGGATGCACGCGCCCGACCAGTCGCAGCCGTTCGCTTCGCTGCCCCCGTACCGCCGCTTGCGCTTTGCACCGGCCGAAGCGGCGGGCGAAGGCGCCGGCTGGCAAGCGGGTGACGCCGCCGCGAGTTTTGGTGACCGTTCGCGTGCCGCGCTGGGGCAGGGCGCCTCTGTGGCCCCGGGTGCCGCGACCAGCGCCGCGACCAGCGCCACCGCTCCGAGCGCCCCCGCGCTGCACGAGTCGGCGGTGGACATCACCCGCACCGCCATCAGTGCCGAACCGCGCGACGGCCGGCTGTACATCTTCATGCCGCCCACCACCGCGCTTGAGGACTACCTGGAACTGGTGGCCGCTGTTGAAGACACCGCGTTAGAGATGAAGCTGCCGGTGATTCTGGAAGGCTACGAGCCGCCGAAAGACCCGCGCCTGTCCACCTTGCGTGTCACGCCCGACCCCGGCGTCATTGAAGTCAACATCCACCCCGCGCACAGCTGGGGCGAACTGGTCGAGCAGACCACCCACCTGTACCAGGTCGGGCATGAAACGCGGTTGTCCACCGAGAAGTTCATGGTGGACGGCCGCCACACCGGCACCGGCGGTGGCAACCACTTTGTGCTGGGCGGCGCCACCGTGGCCGACTCACCCTTCCTGCGCCGGCCCGATCTGCTGGCCAGCATGCTGGGTTACTGGCACAACCACCCCGCACTGAGCTACCTGTTCTCGGGCCTCTTCGTCGGCCCCACCAGCCAGGCGCCTCGGATGGACGAAGCCCGCAACGACTCGGTCTACGAGATCGAGATCGCCTTCGCCGAACTGCAACGCGCCACCGCCGAGGGGCGCAACGCCTGCCCGCCGTGGATCATCGACCGGCTGATGCGCAACCTGCTGATCGACGTGACGGGCAACACCCACCGCGCCGAGTTCTGCATCGACAAGCTGTATTCGCCCGACGGCGCCACCGGCCGCCTGGGCCTGCTGGAAATGCGCGCCTTCGAGATGCCGCCGCATGCGCGCATGAGCCTCACGCAGCAGTTGTTGATGCGCTCATTGATCTCGCGCTTCTGGCAGCAGCCGTACCAGCCGCCGCGCCTGAAGCGCTGGGGCACCGAGCTGCACGACCGCTTCATGCTGCCGCACTTCATCTGGGAAGACCTGTGCGACGTGCTGGAAGAGACGAACGCGTTCGGCTACGCGTTCAAGCCCGAGTGGTTCGCGCCGCACCTGAACTTCCGCTTCCCGCGCCTGGGTGAATTCGCGGTGCGTGGGGTGGACGTTTCCCTGACCCTCGCGCTCGAACCCTGGCACGTGATGGGCGAAGAAGGCGCGCCGGGCGGCACGGTGCGCTTCGTCGATTCATCGGTCGAGCGCGTGCAGGTCAAGGCCACCGGGCTGGTGGATGACCGCCACGTGCTCACCTGCAACGGCCGCCCCGTGCCACTGCAGCCCACTGGCAAGGTGGGTGAATACGTGGCCGCTGTGCGCTACCGCGCCTGGAAAACCCAGTCGGCCCTGCACCCGACCATCCCTGTGCAAGCCCCGCTGACCTTCGACCTGGTGGACACCTGGATGAGCCGTTCGCTCGGCGGTTGCCAGTACCACGTGGCCCACCCGGGTGGCCGCAACTACGACACGGCGCCGGTCAACGCCTATGAAGCCGAAGCCCGCCGTCTGGCGCGCTTCTTCAAGATGGGCCACACCCCGGGGGCGATGCAGGTGCAGCCGGAAGCGCGCAACCCCGACTTCCCGTTCACGCTGGACTTGCGGCGCGCACGGGATTGATCGGCAAGGGCTGGCCTGGGTGCCAGCCCTTGGTGGTACTCGAAGGAAGCCCCGCGCCGCACTTCGACAGGCTCAGTGCGATCGGAGCTTGCTGAACTTGCTTGCTCAACTTGCTTGCTGATCAGGAAGCCCTTGAGCCTTCAGCACTCGGCCACGCGGGGCAAGGCTGCGGCGGCCCGCAGTGCACCCGCTAAGAGGGCCGGTGTGAACGGGGGCTGTGTGCGAAGTTGGCGAAACGAACGCAACGGTATCGTTTTTGCACGCCGGTCCCGGGTTCGCCCCGCTGAGGGGCTCAGCGCCCATCCACGAGAATCGGCCGCCCACCTTCACCTGTGACCGTTGATGCTCAGAAAGCTGCTGTCCGGCTACGCCGCCCTCGAAGACCGCTACGACGAGCTGTTGGCCGCCCCTGGAAAACCGCGCCCGCATTGGGAGGCTTTCTTGCACGCGCTGGCCGGGCGCGAAGGCCCGGGCGTGTCAGACAGCCTCTCGCTGATGGAGCGGCAGATCCGTGAAAACGGCATCACCTACAACGTCTACGCCGACCCGAAAGGCGCCGACCGGCCCTGGGAAGTGGACCCGCTGCCCCTGCTGCTGTCGGCCCACGAGTGGGAAGAAATCGAAGCCGGCATTGCCCAGCGCGCCGACTTGCTGAACCGCGTGTTGGCCGACATCTACGGCGAACAAAGCTTGCTGCGCAGTGGCGCCATACCGCCGTCGGTCATCTTTGGCCACAGCGGTTTTCTGCACCAGGTGCAGGGCATTCGCCCGGCCAACGGCGTGCACCTGTTCAGCTATGCCGCCGACCTGGCGCGATCGCCCGATGGCCGCTGGTGGGTGGTGAACGACCGCACGCAGGCGCCGTCAGGCGCGGGCTACGCGCTCGAGAACCGCTTGGTGGTGTCGCGTGTGTTCCCGCAGTTGTTCCGCGACCTGCACGTGCAGCACCTTGCGGCCTTCTTCTCGAACATGCGCGAGTCGCTGCTGCGCTGGGCACCCAAGGGCGACGGCCCGCCACTCATCGCCCTTTTGACGCCCGGCCCCTACAACGAGACCTACTTCGAGCACGCATTGCTGGCGCGCTACCTGGGTTTCGCCTTGGTGGAAGGCAGCGACCTCACCGTGCGCGACGGCCGGGTGTGGATGAAAACGGTGGACGGCTTGAAGCGCGTGCACGCCATCTTGCGGCGCCAAGACGACGACTACTGCGACCCGCTGGAGCTGCGCTCCGGCTCGGCCCTCGGTGTGGCCGGCCTGACTGACTGCGCGCGGCGCGGCACCGTGCTGGTGGCCAACGCGCTGGGATCGGGCGTGCTCGAATCGGGCGCGCTGCTGGGCTACCTGCCCAAGCTGAGCCGCCAGTTGCTGGGCGAGCCGCTGCGCCTGCCGTCGGTGGCCACCTGGTGGCTGGGCGAACCCGCCGCGTTCGACGACGCCTGGCGCCGCATCGACCACCTCATCATCAAACCGCTCGACCGCGCCAGCGGTGAGCCTGCGGTGTTTGGCGCCGACCTGTCGAAGGCGGAACGCGCGGCGCTCCGGGCCAAGGTCGAGACACGGCCGCAGCGCTACGTGGCCCAGGAATGGGTGCATGTGTCGCAGGCCCCCGTGCTGGAGCGCGGGCCGCGTGGCAGTGGCGACAACCTGCACGCCCGCACGGTGGGCCTGCGCGTGTTCGCGGTCGCCACGCCCAACGGCTACCGCGTGATGCCCG
>JAYSYW010000191.1:0-9751 GCA_043727255.1 Rhizobacter sp.
ATGGAGAGCGCCTTTCTTTCCTAAATGTCACAGAGAACCATGTGGAGCTTCTACCCATCCTGAACCATTCAAGCGAAGGCGCTGCTTCCAGACACAGAAATTCATTATCAAGTAATTGCCGGAGCAGGTGCAAATTGTGGAAACCCATGCGTGATGGCAGGCTTGGAAGTGTTGTTTTCGAGCGCCCTTCTGACAACTCGTCACGAGGTTGTGCAACACGTTCTACCCTCGGCCAACATGCCGCTCGCGCCCGTCCAACCAACATTCCCAAGCTTTGAGGCAAAGAAAAAGACATGGACATCTACAAACCAATGATCGCGTTGCTGGCCACCTGTCAATCCCATGGAAGCAATACCCTTCTCATTGATTTCAGCCAGGGCTTTTCAGCCGTACAGCGGCAGCGCACCATTCAGGTCAGCCCGTTCAGTGTGTTTGTCGTGACCCCACTTCGTTAGGGTGCCCGTGCAAGATCCCACCTACGACTACATCGTGTGCGGCGCCGGCACCGCTGGGTGCTTGCTCGCCAATCGGCTGAGCGCCGACCCGACCAAGCGTGTGCTGCTGATCGAAGCGGGTGGGCGCGACGACTACGTCTGGATCCACATCCCCGTCGGCTATCTCTATTGCATCGGCAACCCGCGCACCGATTGGTTGTACGCCACCGAGGCCGAGCCCGGCTTGAACGGCCGCAGCCTGCGTTACCCGCGTGGCAAGGTGCTAGGCGGTTCGTCCAGCATCAACGGCATGATCTACATGCGGGGCCAGGCGCGTGACTACGACCACTGGGGCGCGCTCGGCAACCCCGGCTGGAGCTGGGGCGAATGCCTGCCCTTCTTCATGCGCCATGAAGACTTTTACAAAGGCGCCGATGCGCTGCATGCCGCGCCGGGTTTCGACCCCAGCGGCAAGCGCCCAGGCGGCGAGTGGCGTGTCGAACGCCAGCGCCTGCGCTGGGACATCCTCGATGCCTTCGCACAAGCCGCGCAGCAGGCTGGCATTCCACACAGCGAAGACTTCAACCGGGGCGATAACGAAGGTGTGGGTTACTTCCACGTCAACCAACGCGCGGGCATCCGCTGGAATGCGGTCAAGGCATTCCTACGGCCCGCCGTGAACCGCGAGAACCTGCAGGTCTGGACCGGCGCGCACATCGACCGCGTGCTGATCGAGCAAGGCGCTGAGGGCCTGCGAGCCAGCGGTGTTGAGGTGTTGCCGCAGGGCGGTGGAGAACGCCTGCGGGCACGCGCCACGCGAGAGGTGATCTTGTGCACCGGCGCCATCGGCACGCCACAGTTGTTGCAGATGTCGGGCATCGGCCCCGCCGAGTTGTTGCAAGCACATGGCATTGAAGTGAGGCATGCGCTGCCCGGTGTGGGCGACAACCTGCAAGACCACCTGCAAGTGCGCGCGGTGTATCAGGTGGACGGCGTGAAGACGCTCAACACGATGAGCCGATCGTGGTGGGGCAAGACCTTGATCGGCCTGGAATACGCGTTCAAGCGCAGTGGTGCGATGAGCATGGCGCCGTCGCAGTTGGGCGCTTTCACGCGCAGCGATGCGCAGCAGTCGCACCCCAACCTTGAGTACCACGTGCAGCCCTTGTCGCTCGACGCTTTCGGCGAGCCGCTGCACCTCACCGACGCCTTCACCGCGAGCGTGTGCAACCTCAACCCCACCAGCCGTGGCCGGGTGCAAATCCGCAGTGGCCAATCGGGCGATGCGCCGCGCATTCAGCCCAACTACCTCAGCACCGACGAAGACCGCCAAGTGGCCGTCGATTCGTTGCGCCTCACGCGCCGCATCGTGGCCCAGCCGGCGCTGGGCCGCTACAAGCCACAAGAGCTGAAGCCGGGCGCTGGTTTTGAAAGCGACGCTGACTTGGCACGGCTCGCCGGTGACATAGGCACCACCATCTTTCACCCCGTGGGCACCGCCAAGATGGGCCCGGCGTCAGACCCGATGGCGGTGGTCGATGCGCAGCTTCGGGTGCATGGTGTGCAGGGCCTGCGCATCGCCGACGCGAGCGTCATGCCCACCATCACCAGCGGCAACACCAATTCGCCCACGCTGATGATTGCCGAGCGGGCCGCGCACTGGATCGTCAACAGCCCCTGAGCCGGGTCAAGACAGCAACCGCTTGCGCGCCCTGTGCAGCCGCACGAACAGGTTGTCTTCGCTGATCGACAGCGCCTGGCACACGCGTTCGGTCGGTTCGTCTTGCAGCACACGCAGTCGCATCACGTCGCGCAGCGGGGCGGGCAGGGCGTCGATGCCCGCCAGCACCTGGGCCAGCCGTTCGCGGTGTTCAGCCAAGGCTTCGGGGCCCGCGTGTGGGCAGGGAACAGAGGCGCCGCCGTCTTCATCGGCGTCATCTTCGAAGCTGGCGTAGCCGCTGCGCTGGCGCACCAGGTCCACGATCTTGTGCTTCAAGATGGCGGTGAGCCAAGAGCGCAGTGCCGATCGGCCGGCAAACGAAGCCCGGCCCGACAGCACCGCCTCGAACACGTCGTGCACCACGTCTTCGGCCAGCATCGGGTCGTGCAGCTTGCGCTGCGCGAAGCGCACCAGGTAGCCGCGATGTGCAATCACCTCGCCCCAGACGAGCGGGCCTGGCAGGGCGGCGGTGGGTGTCGTGAAGGTGGCGGTGTGTGTCATGGCGTGGGCTCCTGTGCGATGACCGCACTGTGCTGACCGCAGATCGCGCGCCGATCGCCAATCCTCACAGGAGCATCACATTTGCGTAAGACCCCGCAGGCTGGAAACGACAATGCCGCCATGCCCGCCGCCACCATCCTTGTTGCCGAAGACCAAGCCGACATCCGCGACCTGATCGTGATGAACCTGCGCAGCGCCGGGTACGAGGTCACCGCCGTGGGCGACGGCCCCGCCGCGCTGGCCAGCCAGAACGAACAGGCCAGCGACTTGCTGATCCTTGATCTGATGATGCCGGGGCTCGATGGCCTGGAAGTCTGCAAAGCCCTGCGCGCCCGGGGGCGCGGAACGCCGATCCTGATGCTCACCGCCAAGGCCACCGAACTCGATCGGGTGCTGGGCCTGGAACTCGGCGCCGACGACTACCTGACCAAACCCTTTTCACTCGCCGAGCTGCTGGCCCGTGTGAAGGCCTTGCTGCGCCGCGCCGATTTGATCCGCGCCGCGCAATCGACTGCGCAAACGCAGGCGAGCGTGCTGCGCAATGGCGACCTCGAAATACACCCCACCAAACGCCAGGTGCGCTACCGGGGCGAGGCGCTCGACTTCACCGCGCTTGAGTTCGACTTGCTGTTGCACTTCACCAGCCACCCCGGCCATGTGTTTTCACGCGGGCAGTTGCTGAACGCGGTGTGGGGCTACACGCACGATGGCTACGAGCACACCGTGACGACACACATCAACCGCCTGCGCGCCAAGCTCGAGGCCGACCCGCTGCGGCCGCAGCTCATCCTCACCGTGCGTGGCGCCGGCTACAAGATGCGTGACGGCCCATGATGAAAGGCGAGCGGGCTGAGCGCCGCCGATACCCCGGCCACGAGGGGCATTCATGACGGTTCGGCTCAAGCTCACGCTGACCCTTTTCGCCACCGGCCTCGTCACCGCGCTCGCGGTCATCGCCACCGTGGTGCTGGCCTTCCAGCGCTTCGAGAACGAAACGACCTACCAGCGTGCCAATGTCTTCCTCGGCCGGGTGGTGGACATGTACGACTCCCTGTTCGACATGCATCAGCGCCACCCACAAGACTTCAACAGCTTTTTGCGCAACCTCGTGCTGTTCGAGCCCGACTCCCAGCTCTACCTGCTGGCGCCCGATGGCACCGTGCTGGCCCGCACTGGCGACGCCCCGCTGCCGCCCGGCTTCAAGGTCAAGATGGACCCGGTGCGCCAGGCCGCGTCGCAACCCACCTCGCCCTACATGTACGTGATGGGTGACGACCCCGAGCGCATGGACGCCAACGCGGTGATCGCCGCGCGGGCGGTGCGCCGCTCCGTCATCCATGCCAGCGAGCCGGTGGCGGGTTACCTGTACCTCGTCTGCCACAAGAACGTGCTGCCGCAAGGCCGCTGGCAGGTGCTGCGCGAAACCTTCGGCCGCCCGGCGATGGGGTTGATCGCCGGCATCGTGGCCTTCACCACCTTGCTGGCCGCGCTGGTGGTGGCTTCGGTGACGCGGCCGCTGCGCCGGCTCACCAAAGCGGTGGCCCAGGTGTCGGCGCAGGGCCTGCAGGCGGGCATTGCGGCGCCGGCAGTCGTGCTGCCGGCCGTCACCCGCGACGAGTTCGGGCTGCTGACCCAGGCCTTCGCCACGATGCTGCTGACGCTGCGCAAACAGTGGGACACGCTGCGCCGGCTTGACCACTTCCGCCGCGAAGCCATCAGCAACCTGTCGCATGACCTGCGCTCGCCGCTGACCGCCACCACCGCCTGCCTCGAAACGCTAGAGGCGCGTTGGCTTGAGCGGCCGGTGGATGACGGGCAAGAAGACCGGCGGCTGATCGAAGTCGCCCTGCGCAACAGCCGCAACGCGGCGCGGCTGGTGCAGTCGCTGGGCGACCTGGCCACACTCGACGAGCCCACGTACCCGCTGCAGATCGACAGCGTGGACGTGCACGAACTGCTGGACGACATCGCACTGCGCTTCGCCGCCCGCGCCGCTCAACAGGGCGTGCTGCTGAATGCTCAGGCTGGCCCCTCCGACCACTCGCCGGTGAGCGCCCGGGTGGACGTTGAGCTGTTCGAGCGGGCGATCGCGAATCTGGTTGATAACGCCCTGAAATTCAGCGGCGCTGGCGGCCGCGTCACTTTGTCGGCCGCAACATTCAACGGGCGTGCAGAAGTGAGCGTGTCGGACACCGGCCGAGGCATCGCCGCCGACGACCTGCCGCACCTTTTCGATCGCTTTTACCAAGCGCGCCAGCATGTGGCGCCGGCTACAGGCGAAGGCGGCAAGGGGCTGGGTCTGGCGATCGTCAAACGCATCGCCGAGCTGCACGGCGGCGGGGTCGAGGTGCGCAGCACGCCAGAACAGGGCACGCAGGTGCGTTTTTGGGTGTCTGCAAACCCGTGAACGAAGTCACGGAAAGGTACCTTCTGATCTCGCAAGGTTGCGTTTTGTAACGCAACTCACGGCAAATTTGCACATCTGTTGAAGATTTGTATCCCGGGCCCCGCAAAGGTGCAGGGAAACCCCAATGTGTGCACCCGTGCACAGCCCCTACAGTTGCGCCACTCGCAGCAGACACACCCAGTGTGGCTCGCATCGGCGGGGGTTCCGAGGAGACAAATAAAGCGCACCAGAGGCACCCGCCCGAGGCTGCGAATCAAAATGAGCTGGGCGTCCACGTGGCGCACGAGCCAACACCACAACAGGGCGTCAGGCCACAACCTGGCGCCCTTTGTCCTTTGTGGGTGACACTTTTCAGATCTGACGGGGGTTTTTGCACCCCGTTATGCGGCGATCTTCACGCCCGCCGCCCCACCCCGCACCCGCCTGACTGTCCCGATGCTTGACCTGGCCGTCGTCACCCTTGCGTCGCTGTTTGCCGGCTTCGTGGACGCCATCGTGGGCGGGGGCGGGTTGATCCTGGTGCCGGCGCTGTTCAGCGTCTTCCCCACCACTGTGCCGGCCACGCTGTTCGGTACCAACAAGGGCGCTGCCGTGTGGGGCACGGCCTGGGCCAGCGTGCAATACGCGCGGCGGGTGCAGATGCCTTGGGCCAGCCTGTTGCCGGCGGCGCTGGCGGCTTGCATCGGCAGCTTTGCCGGCGCCTGGGGCGCCACGGTGGCCAGCCCCGACGGTTTGCGCAAGGCCTTGCCGTTGGTGCTGCTGGCCGTGCTGGTCTACACCTTCGTGCGCAAAGACCTGGGCCAAGTGCACGCCCCGCATGCGTCGGCCGGGCGGCAGCGGGCGTTGGCGATGGCCATCGGCCTTGTGGTGGGCGCCTACGACGGCTTCTTCGGCCCGGGCACCGGCAGCTTCTTCGTGTTCTTGTTCGTGCGCCTGCTGGGCTACGACTTCCTGCATGCCTCGGCCGGCGCCAAGCTGCTGAACACTGCGACCAACATCTCCGCGCTGGTGCTGTTCGCCGCCAAGGGCCATGTGTGGTGGCACATCGCGGCGGTGATGGCGGTGGCCAACGTGGCCGGCAGCCTGCTCGGCACCCGGCTCGCGCTCAAGCATGGTTCGGGCTTCGTGCGATGGGTGTTCCTGGCCGTGGTGGCGGCGCTGATCGTCAAGACAGGTTGGGACGCGTGGCGGCTTTGAGGGCTCGCGCCGGGCTGGTTCAGCGGGCGGCCATGTCGCCGCGCAACTGCTTGGCGTACTCGCGGAAGTCCACCTCGAGCGTGTAGCGCGCCGAGCCCACATAGCGTTTGGCCAATTGCGCCGCATGCCGCGCGATTTCTTGCTGCATCACCGCCACCCCGGGCAAACAGGTGCGGCCGGCCAGCACCGACGCCAGCCAGCGCGCCTGCACTTCCACCAGCGGGATGGTCGGCCCGATCGGCTGCACCAGGCCCACGAAATAAAGCCCCGGCTGATGCGGCGGCAGCATGCGCCGGTACAGCGCGGCCTGCCCGTCCTTCACCTCAAACAGCGAAGGCGCCAGAAAGGGGAAGCTCGTTTTGTAGCCCGTGGCATGAATGATCGCGTCCACCGGCGCCGTGCTGCCGTCGTCGAAGGCCACCTGCGCGCCTTGCAGCTCACGGATGTTCGGCTTGATGCGGATCCAGCCGTGGCCCACATAGGGCAACAGTTCCTGGCTCAGCGTGGCGTGCTCTTGCCAGATGGCGTGCTTCGGCCGCGGCACGCCGTAGCGCGCTTGGTCGCCGACCGCGATGAACATCAGTCGGCGCATCAGCGAGCGCGTCACCCGCGTGGGCAGCCTGAGCTTGCGCGAGAAGAAAGCCGACCAGCGATCGACCGGAATGCCCATGATGTATTTCGGCATCACCCAGGCGCTGCGCCGGGTGGACAGCAAGGTGCTGTGCGCCGTTTTGCAGACGTCCACCGCGATGTCCACCGCCGAGTTGCCGATACCGACCACCAGCACGCGCTTGTCTTTGAAGGGCTCGGCGGTGCGGTAGTCGTGCGAGTGGATTTGCGTGCCGTCGAAGTGGCCCGGGAAGTGCGGCCAACGGGCGTCCCACAAGTGGCCATTGGCGACCAGCACGGCGCGGTACGCACGCACCTCGCCGTTGTCGAGCTTCACCTGCCAGCCGCCTTCGGGCAGCGGGCTCACATCAACCACGCGGGTGTTGAAGCGGATGTGGGGCGAGACGCCGGCGTACTCGGCATACGCTTCCAGGTAGGCCAGCACCTCGGTGTGCGAAAGAAAGTCGGGGTGGTGCGCGGGGATCGGGAAGTCTGAATACCCAAGGCTCACGCGGCTGGTGTCGATGTGCAGGCTGCGGTAGGCCGACGAGAGCCCGTTGTCGTTTTCATAGCGCCACATGCCGCCGATCTGCGAGCCCAGCTCGAAGCACTCGAAGGCCACGCCCTGTTCCTTCAGCGCCTTGGCCGCCGTCACGCCCGACGAGCCGGCGCCAATGATGCAGACCGGCCGCGTGTCAGCAGCCACTGGGGGTTTGAAGGTGTGCGTGGACGATGTCATCGGCCGAATTGTCGGCGAGCAAACCCAGTTGCAAGGCACGCTCAGACGTGAACGCGCGCGGCCAGCCATCGACGATGCGCTGCACTTGCGCGTCGGCCTGCCAATGGGTGCGGCCGGTGGCGCCGGCCCGCGCCACCGCGTCGGCCAACTGGGCCGGCGTGACGCTGAGCGAGGGCAGGTTCATCACCCGCGTGGCGCCGAAACAATCGGCTGGCAAGGCCTGCAAAGCCAGCAGGCTGCGGGTCACGTTTTGCACCGACGCGACCGGAAAGCGCGTGTCGGGCGACAGCGGGCACACCACGTCGCGGCCGGCCAGGGGCTCGCGGATCAGCGCGGCGATGCGGTCCGACACGCTGCCGTTGGCGGGCCCCGGGTGCGTCAACACCACGGGCAGGCGCAGCACGCGGCCGTCGATGAAGCCGCGCCGCGAATGGTCGTTGATCAGCAGCTCGGCGATGGCCTTGTGCGTGCCGTACGAGGTTTGCGGGGTCTGCGCCACCTGGTCGTCCACCGTGTCGGGCAGCGGCCCGCCGAAGGTCGAGATGGAGCTGGCGAACACGAACAACGGCGGCTGGGCCTGGGCGCGGCAACGCGCCAACACCTGCATCAGCGACAGCACGTTGACTTGCAGGCCGCCTGCGAAGTCGGCCTCGGCGTCGAGTGTCAGCCGGGCGGCCAGGTGGTAGATGACGTCGAAGCCCGGCGTGCCATTGCCGTCGCCGTTGCCGGTACCGAACAGCGCATCAAGGAAGGTGGGGTCGCACACGTCGCCGTGCAGGCAGCGAACGGCCGGGCCGCCAGGAGCGGTGGGCCAGCGAAGCGGCGGCTGGCTGTCGGCCAGCACCAGTTCTTCAACCGCATGGGGGTCTGAGGCCAGCAGCGCAGCCACCACGTGGCGGCCGATGAACCCGGCCGCACCCAGCACCAGCACACGCACACGCAGTGGCCGAGGGCCTTGCGGCACGGGCGGCATCAACGGGGCCGCGTGCCGCTCACTCTTCGAGCGTGAAGCTGCGGTAGGTGGAGATCAACCGCAGGTACGCGGCGAAGGCGCGTTCGGGTGTCTTTGGGTCGCGGATGAAACGCGAGTCGTGCAAGAAGCCGACCATCAAGCTGCACAGCTCGAACACCAATTGTTCGGGGTCGGTGTCGGGCCGGAAGTGACCTTGTTCGGTGGCTTGGCGCACCGTGCGTTCCAGCGTGGCACGCCAGTTGTTGACGCTGGCCAGCAGGCGTTCACGCAGCGGGCTGTCACCGTGGTCGAGGTCGAACGCGGCGGCGGTGTGCAGCGCGCCGGCCATGGCGTTCTGGCCGGTGCCGCGACCGATCCAGTGCTTCATGATCGTGTTCAGCCGTGGCAGGCCGCGCGGCTCTTTCAGTGCGGGCAGGAACACGTTGGTCGAGAACACCCGGTCGTATTCGGCCAGCACCAGGTATTGCAGCGCTTCGAGCGAGCCGACGCGGGCGAACACGCCGCTCTTGCTGATGTCGAGTCGCTTGGCGATCTCGCCCAGCGAGATGTTCTTCAGGCCTTCGACCACCGCGATCTCGAGCGCCGTGGTGACGATCGACGCCAGCGTGTTCTCGCTTTTGACGCGCTTGGTGGCCATCGACTCGGCGCGGGCCTCGGTGTGGCGAAGGAAGTGCAGGAAGCTCGGGGACAGCGCGCTCACGCTGGCGGAGTCTTGGTTGGTTTCAACATTCATGTGGGCACCTGTCGATTGTGGGAACCAAGGGCTTCGACAATTCTGGTGGCATGAAAGTGCATTGCCGTACGTAGTTCTACGACGCATGCACCAGCGGGTCACACAGGTGACACCCTGCGCGGCGCGCCGTTTCAGTGGGCTGCTGCGGCTTGGGTCAGCAGGGCCTGCAGCGCGTGTTGCACCGTGCTGCTGCGAACACCCGCGCGGTCGCCGGGAAAGTTCAACCGCACGGCCGTGGTGGCGGCGCCTTCAGCGGCCAATGCCATCCACACCGTGCCCACCGGCTTGGCCGGTGTGCCGCCGTCTGGCCCGGCGACGCCGGTGACGGCCACCGCCAGGTGGGCGTGCGATCGCGTCAGCGCGCCCTCGGCCATCGCCCGGGCCACGGCTTCGCTCACCGCGCCGTGCTGGTCGATCAGGGCGGCTGGCACGCCCAGC
>JAYSYW010000192.1:0-4565 GCA_043727255.1 Rhizobacter sp.
GTGTTCTTGCCCTCGCCACTTTTGCCCATGCCAAAACCCTTCACGGTCTTGATCAGCAGCACCGTGGGCTGGCCCTTGTGGTTCACGGCGCGGTGGTAGGCGGCGTACACCTTCTGCGGGTCGTGGCCGCCGCGGTTCAGGCGCCAGATGTCGTCGTCGCTCATCTTGGCGACCATCTCCAGCAACTCGGGGTGCTTGCCGAAGAAGTGCTTGCGGACGAAGGCGCCGTCGTTGGCCTTGAAGGCTTGGTAGTTGCCGTCCACTGTGTCCATCATCACTTTGCGCAGCAGTTCTTCCTTGTCGCGCGCCAAGAGCGGGTCCCAGTAACTGCCCCACAACAGCTTGATGACGTTCCAGCCCGAGCCGCGGAACTCGCCTTCCAGCTCTTGAATGATCTTGCCGTTGCCACGCACCGGCCCGTCGAGCCGCTGCAGGTTGCAGTTGACGACGAAGATCAGGTTGTCGAGCTTCTCGCGTGCCGCCAAACCGATGGCGCCCAGCGATTCGGGTTCGTCCATCTCACCGTCGCCGCAAAACACCCAGACCTTGCGGTTGGAGGTGTCGGCGATGCCGCGCGCATGCAGGTATTTCAGAAAGCGCGCCTGGTAGATCGCCATCAGCGGGCCCAGGCCCATCGACACCGTGGGGAACTGCCAGAACCCGGGCATCAACTTGGGGTGCGGGTAGCTGCTGATGCCTTTGCCATCGACTTCCTGGCGGAAGTTCAGCAACTGCTCTTCGCTGATGCGACCTTCCATGAAGGCGCGGGCGTAGATGCCGGGTGACGAATGGCCCTGGATGTAGAGCAGGTCGCCGCCGTGGCCTTCGTGTTCGGCGTGCCAGAAGTGGTTGAAGCCGGCGCCAAACATGGTGGCCACCGACGCGAACGAGGAGATGTGGCCACCGAGGTCACCGCCGTCGTGCGGGTGCAGGCGATTGGCCTTGACCACCATCGCCATCGCGTTCCAGCGCATGTAGGCGCGCAGGCGCTCTTCGATGTCGAGGTTGCCGGGGCAACGCTCTTCCTGGTCGGGCGGAATGGTGTTGATGTAGGCGGTGCGGGCCGAGAACGGCATGTCGATCCCGGCCTGGCGCGCGTGGTCGATCAACTGTTCAAGAAGGAAGTGCGCCCGCTCGCCGCCTTCGGCCTGAATGAGGGCGGACAGCGCGTCCAACCACTCGCGGGTTTCTTGCGCGTCGGCATCGTTGGCCGCCGCGCCCAAAAATGAAGCAGGGTTGGCTGACATGCTTGTCTCCGGGGCGTTGATTTGGACTGGGATTTGAGCCTGTGCGGGAGTCTCCCACAACTCATTCCTGGTTTCAAATAGTGCGATTAGATTTCACATTGCGGTATTTCCATCGCGTGACGCCAAATGCTTCACGCCCATGTTTCCGGTGGCCGCAGGCGCCGGCCTCGATAATCGCGCCATGTCGTCTTTGCCTCCCCACAGTGCCCCGGGCCACCCTGGCGCCGTCCAGCCCAAACGCCTATTCGATGGCTGGTGGCGCCGCCAGTCTCTCGCGCGGCAAGACCGCTTCGCCACGCTCGGCCCGCTTGTCTCGGTGTTGCTGTTCCTGGCGGCCATCATCTCGGCCTTCTGGTACCTGCGCAATGAAGAGTTCGAGCGCGAACAAGAGTCGGTCAAGCGCGACACCGAAATCGCCCAGCAGCAGATCCGCCTGCGCCTGATCGAAAACCAAGAGCAGCTGGTGCGCATCGCCCGCGAGATCGGCACCAAGCAGATCGACCAGACCGGCTTTCTGGCCCAGGCCACCACCTTTGCACGCGAGCGGCCCGAGGTCACCAACGTGATCTGGCTCAACCCCGACCGCAGCCGCAAGGCGAGCTTCTCGGCCGTCACCTTCCACCCGGAAGAAAGCACCGCATCCAACACCGACCTCGGGCCCTCGCTGCCCGTGGCCAACAAACCCGGCGAACCCGAAGCCACCTTCATCGTCGTGCGCGACTTCCGTCAGCCCGTCTACACCCGGCCCTTCAACGACGTGTACGGCAGCTCGGTGTTCCAGGTGCACATTCCGCTGATCGAGCGCAGCACGCTGGCCGGCGTGCTGGTGGCTGAATACTCGGCCGAGTCGCTGATTCGCTACTTCGTGCCGAACGAGGTGGCCAAGCGCCACGCCATCACCCTGCTCGATGAAAACGACAAGGTCATCTCCAGCACCGTCACGTCGATGCCGGGTGAGACCACACCGCGCGCGTCCATCGTCCACAACGTGCCCATCGCATCGGCCAACAACGGGCTGGTGTTGCGTGGCGAGGGCTACCGCACCTCCATCGGCCTGATCAGCAACACGCTGTTCTGGATGGTTGCCGCGCTCAGCGCCCTCACCGTCTGGATGTTGCTGGGCACCTGGCGCCACATGCGCCGCCGCCTGCAGATGCAGACCACGCTGGTCACGGAAACCAACTTCCGGCGCGCAATGGAAAACTCCATGCTGACCGGCATGCGCGCGATGGACATGGAAGGCTGCATCACCTACGTGAACCCGGCTTTCTGCGCCATGACGGGCTTCAGCGAAAGCGAGCTGCTGGGCCGCATGCCACCCTTCCCGCACTGGCCACCCGACCGCATCGACGAGAACAACCGCTTGCTGCAACAAGAGCTGCAAGGCCGCAGCCCGGCCGGCGGCATCGAGGTGAAGGTGATGCGCAAGGACGGCACGCAGTTCGATGCGCGCATGTACGTCTCGCCGCTGATCGACCCGAAGGGCATGCAGACTGGCTGGATGACGTCGATGACCAACATCACCGAAGCCAAGCGGGTACGCGACCAGCTCTCGGCCTCGCACGAGCGTTTCACCACCGTGCTGGAAGGGTTGGACGCGGCCGTTTCGGTGCTTTCGGTGCAGCAAGGCGAGTTGCTGTTTGCCAACCGTTCGTACCGGCTGTGGTTCGGCGCCGACGCGCGCGGCCACGCCTTGCTGGCGGGCAGCGACTCGGCGTTGCCGACCTTGGCTGACATGGGCGATTCGGTGGACAGCTACAGCGGCCTGCCCACGCAAGAGCTGACCGAAGCCGGCTCTGACCCGCGCGAGCTGTTCATCGAGCCGCTGCAGAAGTGGTTCGACGTGCGCGCGCGCTACCTGCAATGGACCGACGGGCGCCTGGCGCAGATGCTGATCGCCACCGACGTGACCAGCCGCCGCCATGCAGAAACCCAGGCCGCCCAGCAGGCCGACAAGGCGCAAGTGACCAGCCGGCTCGTGACCATGGGCGAAATGGCGTCATCGGTTGCGCACGAACTCAACCAGCCGCTCACCGCCATCACCAACTACTGCAACGGCATGGTGTCGCGGGTCAAGAACGACGCGATCGAAAAGCCCGACCTGATTGCCGCGCTCGAGAAAACCGCCAAGCAGGCCGACCGCGCCGGGCAGATCATCCGGCGCATCCGCGCGTTCGTGAAACGCAGCGAACCCAAGCGCGAGCCAGCCGAAGCGCAAACCATCGTGGAAGACGCGGTTGACCTCGCCGGCATCGAACTGCGCCGCCGCAGCGTGGGCATCCAGGTGTATGTGGCGCAGCGCCTGCCCACGCTTCAATGCGACCCGATCCTGATCGAGCAGGTGGTGCTGAACCTGTTGAAAAACGCCGCCGAGGCCATCGACTCAGCAGGCCTGCCGCCCCCGCGCCGCAGCATCGAATTGCGGGTGGTGCCAAAAACAATGCCGGACGAAGGCGAGGTCATCGAGTTCAGCGTCACCGACAGCGGGCCGGGCCTGAAAGACGAGGTGATCTCGCGTCTGTACGAGGCCTTCTTCTCGACCAAAGCCGAAGGCCTGGGCATCGGTTTGAGCCTCTGCCGCTCGATCATCGAGAGCCATCGGGGCCGGATCCGTGCACAGAACTTATACAATGGCGACCTCGCCGTGGGCTGCCGTTTTTCCTTCACGCTGCCCGTGGAAACCGCCAAGATTCAAGGCCAAGACCGGCCCTTGAATCAGGCCCTGACCTGAGACTGCACCCATGAGCTTGATCCCGAAAAAAGGCACGGTTTATGTGGTCGATGACGACGAGGCGGTGCGCGACTCGTTGCAGTGGCTGCTCGAAGGCAAGGACTACCGCGTCAAGTGCTTCGACTCCTCCGAGTCGTTCCTCTCGCGCTTCGACCCGCGCGAAGTGGCCTGCCTGATCGCCGACATCCGCATGGAAGGCATGAGCGGGCTGGAGTTGCAAGACCGGCTGCTTGAGCGCAAGTCGCCACTGCCCGTGGTCTTCATCACCGGCCACGGCGACGTGCCGATGGCGGTGAGCACCATGAAGAAAGGCGCGATGGACTTCATCGAAAAGCCCTTCAAGGAAGAAGAACTGCTCGGCTTGGTTGAACGCATGCTTGAACAGGCCCGCAGCGCCTTCTCTCACCACCAGGAAGCCGCCAGCCGCGACGCCCTGCTGTCGCGCCTGACCACCCGCGAATCGCAAGTGCTGGAACGCATCGTCGCCGGCCGGCTGAACAAGCAGATCGCCGACGACCTGGGCATCAGCATCAAGACGGTCGAGGCGCACCGCGCCAACATCATGGAAAAGCTCAACGCCAACACGG
>JAYSYW010000193.1:0-4563 GCA_043727255.1 Rhizobacter sp.
GCGGGGTTGGCGGCTTACGCGGCCAGCAAGTCGGGCCTGATCGGCCTGGTGCAATGCCTGGCGGTCGAGGTGGGCGCGCAGGGCGTGCGGGTGAATGCCCTGTTGCCAGGCGGCACCGACACGCCCATGGCCCGCACCTTGGCGCCGACGGCTGAAGACCGCACCGCCATCGCCAGCCTGCACGCGCTCAAGCGCCTGGCCGACCCGGACGAGATCGCCCGTTCGGCCGTCTACCTGGCGTCGGACGCTTCGTCGTTCGTCACCGGCACGGCGTTGCTGGTGGACGGCGGGGTGTCGATCTTGAGAGGCTGATGACCCGGGCGCGGCGGGCGGAACACCGCCGCGTCTGCATAAAAACCCGGCGCTTCGTTGTCGGGCCACCAACCCGGCACACCCAGCACGGGCAGCGGCAAGTGCGGCTTGCTGGCCAGCAGCTCAGGCGTGATGCACCCGGCCAGCCACTCCGCCGCCGGCACACCGTGCGGCACCGCCCACACATGCGCGGTGATCGGCTTGCGCGGCGCGAGCAACTTTTCGAGCAAGGCGTGGCCGAAGCACACCACACGCGCCTGAGCCCACAGCCCGCGCTGCGTGACGAAGGCGGTGTGCCAGTCACGGCGCCGCAAGGCGTCGATCACGGCCTCGTCGGCTTGCAGCCAGGCGGCGTTTTCGTCGAACAGGGTGAGCGCATCACGCACCGCACCGCGCGTGGGCCGCACGCCGTCGCGCGCAATGGCCTCGGCCTGCAACTCGTTGAGGCGGCGCTTCAACTGGGGAAAGGTCAGCCAGACCAGGCCGTTGAAGAAGTCGTGCGGGTTGCAGCGCGTGGGCACCTGGGCCGTGCGGGCGATGAAGGCTTCATACGGCTCGCCGGCCGGCAGGGCCGACTGCGACACGAAGCGCAGCGGGCCGGCTGCCAGCGCGATGGGCGTGGATGCGAGCGCGGCGTTCAGCGCTTCGGCCACCGGCTGGTGGGCGGCGCGTGCCAGCACCTGCCGGGCGAGCGCCGCGTAAGGCGCGAACCAGGGCGCAAGCGCCGCTTGAGGGACGAACCACGGCGCGGGTGACGCCAGCGCCTCGGCCAGCGTCGCCAGGGCCGGGTTCACTTCAGCACGGGGCCACGGTACTGCACCTTGTTCGGCTGGCGTTCGGGGGTCAGCACGAAGTGTTCGAGGTGCTTCTTGAAGAGCTTGGTGGACGGCGCGTTCTTGGCCAGCAGGTTGGCGCCGCGCAGGCGCTCGGCGGCAATGCCGAGTTCAACCTTGCCGCCGTCGCTGAACTCGGGCACGGCTTGAAGGATGAGCCGCACGTCTTCTGGAATGACGGGGATCGGCGGCGGTGCTGGCACGGGCGCCTGGGCCTGCGCAGCCCGCGACGGCAAGCGGGTTCGGCCGCGCTTGGCCGGTGCCGCCGGCAAAGGAGCAGCAATGGTCACTGGGGCTGGGGCTGGGGCTTGCACCAGCACGGGCATCGGTGCCGGCACGGGCGCTGTCACTGGCGTTGCCACGGAGCCGCGCCGAGACGTCTTGGCCGGCGCACGCCCGGTGGCCTTGCGGTGGGTGAGGTCAATGAAGTCGTCGTACACGCCGACCGAGTCTTCGCCGGTCTTGCCCGTTTGGCCGATGCCTTCCACGCGACAACCCTTTTCGCGCAGGCGGATCACCAGCGGCGCGAAGTCGGAATCGGACGACACGATCACCACCACGTCGGGCCGCTCGGCTTCGACCAGGCTGATGGCGTCAACCGCCAGGGCGATGTCGGTCGAGTTCTTGCCGGTCGAGATGTTGACGATAGGACGCATCGACAGCTTCTTGAACAGCGGCAGGTGCTTGGCGGCCGACTCCGCAGTGCAATAGGCACGCCGCACATGCACCGCGCCGTGTTGCGCCAGCACGCGGTCGAAGGCCTGCGCCATCACATCGGGGGACACGTTGTCGGCGTCCACCAGCAGCATCACCTTCGGGGTGGGGTTGTTCATGCGGTCAGCCTCCAGGCCAGGGTTTCGCCGCCACGCAAGGGCTTCAATTGCGCCTCGCCGTAGGGCAGGGTTTCGGGCAGCGTCCAGCTTTCGCGCTTCAGCGTGACGGTGCCGGTGTTGCGCGGCAGGCCGTAGAAGGCGGGGCCGTTGAAGCTGGCGAAGGCTTCAAGTTTGTCGAGGGCGCCGACGGCGTCGAAGGCTTCGGCATACAGCTCCAGCGCGCTCAGCGCGGTGTAGCAGCCGGCGCAACCGCTGGCGTGTTCTTTCAGGTGTGCGGCATGCGGCGCGCTGTCGGTGCCGAGAAAGAACTTGGCACTGCCCGAGGTGGCGGCCTGTACCAGCGCGCGACGGTGCTCTTCGCGCTTCAACACAGGCAGGCAGTAGTAGTGCGGGCGAATACCGCCGGTGAAGATCGCGTTGCGGTTGTAGAGCAGGTGGTGGGCCGTCACCGTGGCGGCGGTGCGCGGGCCGGCCTCGGCCACGTATTGCGCGGCGTCGCGGGTGGTGATGTGCTCGAAGACGATCTTCAGCTCGGGAAAATCAGCGCGCAGCGGGATGAGCTGGGTGTCGATGAACACCTTTTCGCGGTCGAACAGGTCGATCTCGGGGTCGGTGACTTCGCCGTGCACCAACAGCGGCAGGCCTTCGCGCTGCATGGCTTCGAGGGTTGCGTGGGTCTTGCGCAAGTCGGTCACGCCGGCGTCGCGGTTGGTGGTGGCGCCGGCCGGGTAAAGCTTCACGGCCACGACGCCGGCCTCTTTGGCGCGCTTGATTTCATCGGCGGGCAGCTTGTCGGTGAGGTACAGCGTCATCAGCGGCTCGAAGCTCAAGCCGGCTGGCACGGCCGCAAGAATGCGTTCGCGGTAGGCCACGGCCTGCGCGGCGGTGGTCACTGGCGGCTTCAGGTTCGGCATGACGATCGCGCGGCCGAATTGGCGTGCGGTGTCGGGTACCACCGCAGCCATCGCGGCGCCGTCACGCAGGTGCAAATGCCAGTCATCGGGTCGGGTGAAGGTCAGGAAGGCTGAGGTCATCCGGCGATTCTCGCACCCGGGTTTCGCGGTGTTGCACGGGCATTTTCTCTTGGCACGAGGGGTCAAAAACACGTGTCCCGCGCCGGACAGGGACAACCCCCTGACGGCTCGGCAGGCCCCGCTTCTACATTTGTGTACCGAGGTTCACCTCGACCCACCTGCCTTTTTGGCAGCGACTGCGCGGCGCTGCGCATGGCCTCTTTTCGGCTCGGCGGCCCTGCGAAAAATGCCCTCGCTAAAGGCGCTCTTTGTTCATGACTTCGCCTTCGCAAGCTCCCGCCAATACTGACGCCGTTGTCAGCAAAGACAACTCCTACGTCTTGGGTTATCACGGCTTCGTCTACACCACGGCTCGCAGCGTCAGCGGCCAGACCATTCGCCAGCCGGCGGTGCTGTTGATCACGGCCGACCTGACCCCGTTCGAGATCGGCCTGCGCGGGGGCGAAACCCTCACGGGCAATGCGTTCGCGGTGGCGCCGCAGGTCGCCCGCAGCCTGCAGGCCGAAAACTGCAAGCTGCTCAGCTTCAATGTGTTGCCGTCGCACCCGAGCTTCCATGCCTTCCGGGCCATTCCGCGACCGGGATTGATGGCGCTGGCGCGGCACCTCTACAGCCACCTTGACGACGCCCTGCTGCGGCTGTTTGAAGCCCGCAGCGGCATCGACGAAGCCGAGTCGGTGTTCGCCCAGATGATTGACACCACACGCGAGCAGCTTCCGCCGTCCAGCCCGCCCGACGTGCGTGCGCTCGAAATGATCCGCATGCTCGACGAAAACCCGCATCTGTCAGTTGACGACCTGGCCGTTGAGTTGGGCCGCTCGGTGGGCTGGATGTCACGCATGTTCTCGGCCGCCGTGGGCATGTCGCTGCGCGACTACCAAGCATGGTTGAAGCAGCGCCGCGTCTACGACCTGCTGTACACGCAGCGCTCTCTGACTCACGTGGCGCTGGCCTCGGGCTTTGGCGATTCGCCGCAGTTTTCGCGCACCTTCCAGCGCTGGTATGGGCAGACGCCCTCGTTCAGCCGCAACCCCAAACACGTGCAGGTGTTCGTGCACGGTGGCAGCAACAAGGCACCGGGGGCAGACGAGAGCGGCGCCCTGTCACCCCCGGCCGCACCAAAACGACATAACACAAAGCGCGGTTGATTGCTTGATTCCAGTCGCTGGGGGAATGCTCCGATGTGACAAAACCGGCAAGAAACGATGATTCGTTCCGCTGATCAGTCCTCCTCAGGTTTGTTTGAAAAGGCTGCCCAGCTTTCAGCTCCAGAACGACGCACCAAGCCGTCGGCATGGAAACCTCTTTCGATACGCCAGGAGACATCATGAAATTCCATCAACTTGCCAAGGCCTCGATGGTCGTCGGCGCCCTCGTTCTGTCGGCCGCCGCCTCGGCACAGAACCCCTTCGAGCGCGGCCCGGCCCCGACGGCTTCGTCGCTGTCCGCCACACGTGGCCCGCTGGCCACCAGCTCGTTCACCGTCAGCCGCCCCAGCGGCTACGGCGCCGGCACCGTGTACTACCCCACCAATGCTGGTGGCACGGTCGG
>JAYSYW010000194.1:0-9730 GCA_043727255.1 Rhizobacter sp.
CTGCTGCGGATCGGGTAGTGCCGCACGATCTCGGCCACAGGCGACTGCGCGGCGCTTTGTGAATCGACGAACAGGCGCACGCCGGGGCCTTCAAAGAAGGCGATGCCGAAGCCGTCTTTGTGTTCTTCGGCGCGGCGTGAAAAGCCGCTGAAGCTGAACATCAGGTCGGTCGGCGTGTTGGCGTTCATGCCCAGCAGTTGGCACATGGGGGTCCTTCGCTGTGCGTTTCAAAAACTCAATGTGCGCGTTCGAGTGACCAGCAGCGCCGAGGGTCACACCCTCAAGGCGCATTGGCCCATGGAAGGCTGGGTACCCATTCGTCGCGTAGGAACTGAATAAAGCTGCGGACCTTGGGCGCCAAGTGCCGGCCGGGCAGGTGCAAGGCATACAGCGATGTTCCCAGGTGACCCGCTGGCTCCCAATCTGGCAGCAGCACTTCGAGCCGGCCATCGGCCACATCCCCCGCAATCGCGAAGTTGGGCAACAACGCAATCCCAAAACCATTCAAGGCCAGGTCCCGCAGGGCATCACTGCTGTTGATCGACACACGCGTATTGACCTCGACATCGGTCTGCCGGCCCTCTCGATTGAATCGCCAAGTCTCCTTGCGCACGCGATAGCCATAGAAGAGGCAGTGGTGCTGACTCAAATCTTCAGGGGTGCATATCGGCGGCAGCGTCTGCAACAGACCCGGGGACGCCACGACCTTGTAGGTGATCGAGGCCAGCCGGTACGCCACCAGTTGCTCGGGAGGCTGTTCACAAAGCCTCAGCAGCACGTCGAAGCCCTCGTCGATCAAGTCAACCTGGCGATCAAGCAGGCAGAGGTTCAGGCTGATGTCCGGGAACTTTTCGAGGAAGCGCCTCAGGTGAGGCACGACCTGGGTTCGCCCGAAGGCCACTGAGGCCGAGACGCTGAGAGCGCCGGATGGCGAGGCTTGAAAAACCTCAGCCTCCCGTTGGGCGTTCTCGACTTCTTCAAGTACGCGATTGGCACGCGCATACACCACCTGACCCACTTCGGTGAGGCTCAGTTGCCGGGTGCTGCGGTTCAGCAGACGCACCTGGAGCATGTCTTCCAGCTCGCTGAGCTGCCGACTCACGGCTGCCTTGTCCTGCCCCATCTGCGTCGCGGTGGCCGAGATGCTGCCGGCATCGACGATGCGGGCGAAAGTGATCATCAAACGCGCCTGCAGAGAGGTTCTCGCTGGATTCATTCGTTGTTCACTCCACAACAGTCGGTTGAGCAAATGGGGGCTTCTGAATAGCGCTGTGTTTATCGAGACTTCAACACGCAATTCAACTTCTTCATCTCCGGAGCCCAACATGCGCGCTGCAACTATGCCCTATCAACCCGCCAGCGGAATTCACTCGCTGTTCTGGCCCACGCTGTTCATCCTCATGTGGAGTTCAGGCTACGTCGCAGGGAAGGTCGGCCTTCCCTACGCCGGGCCTTTCACGCTGATCTTCATCCGATTTTCTGTCGCGGCGCTGATCCTCTTCTTCGTGTCGATGCTGACGCGCGCACCGTGGCCCGCCACGCGGCGAGCGTGGCTGCATATCGCGGTTGTGGGCGTGCTGATTCAGGCGACGCAGTTTTCTGGTCTCTATTACGGTTTGAGCCAGGGCATCTCGGCTGGTATCTCAGCCCTGATCGTGGGAACGATGCCGGTCTTCACCGCAATCGGGGCAGTCTGGTTCCTTGGTGAGAAGGTCACCGCGAAGCAGGTTGCTGGCCTCGGTCTGGGCTTGCTTGGCGTAACGATCGTGGTGTCGAGCAAGACCTCGTTCGATGGTGGATCGATCACGGGCTACCTGGCCGTTGTGGTGGCCCTGCTCGGAATCACCTCGGGAACGCTCTACCAAAAGAAGCACTGCGCCACCATGGACCTGCGAACCGGCGGATTCATCCAACTGTCGGTCGCTTCCATCCTGGTCGGCATCCCCGCTCTGGCGTTGGAGGGCTTGACCGTTCAATGGTCGCCCGCGCTTGTCGGCTCATCGCTGTGGCTCAGCTTGGTCAACTCCATCGGCGCCATCAGCGTGCTCTTCCTCATGGTGCGTCGCGGCGAAGCCAGCCGGGTGGCCGGCCTCTTCTACCTCATCCCCTCTGTGACCGCGCTGATGGGCTTCTTCGTGCTGGGCGAGACCTTGTCGTCCGTCCAGGTCATGGGGTTCATCGTCTCGGCTGGCGGGGTCTACCTGACCACGTCACGCCGCTGAACAGAACACGCAGAACACGACTTCATTCTTTCAACCAGGAGATCCTATGCAAGACCTCGCCATATCACCAGCTCTGATGTCATCCCTCTTCCAGGTTTTTGACAAGGCACATCGCGACACCTTGGACTGGCAACCGTACTCGGCCGACGGGCGCCGCAATGTCGAGATCGTCCGCCTGTACACCGCACGAATCAACGGGGTCGGCCCAGCAGCGGCGCTGCTGAAGTACGCGGCCGGCGCGCAGGTTCCGCCCCACCTCCACAACGGATACGAGTTGATTCTTGTGCTGGAGGGAGAGCTGATCAACGACGCCGGCCGGCACGGCCCGGGCACTTTGGAAATCTGCCCACCGGGGAGCACGCACGCTCTTTCATCCGAGACGGGTTGCATCTTCCTTGTCGTGTGGGAGCAACCCGTGGCGAGGCTCGGCTAAGGCTGCGGCAAGGGAGGACCCCAACATGGAAGTTCTGAGCGCTGATCGCGCAGCAAGTCTGATTCACGACGACTGGACGCTGACAGTAGGAGGGTTCGGCCATTGCGGCGCACCCGAGTCGCTGTTGGCCGCACTGGAGCGACGATTCCTCACCACCGGCACCCCAAGACGCTTGTCGTTGATGTTTGCATCAGGTGCCGGAGACAAATCTGGAAAGGGGGTCGATCGGCTGGCTCATCCAGGCCTGTTGACCCGCATCGTGGGTGGCTTCTGGTCCCTCGCACCGAAGATCGGGCAGATGGTTGCGGCCAATGCGATCGAAGCACACAACTGGCCGCAAGGTGTTGTGAGCCACATGTTCCGAGCCATCGCCGCCGGTCAACCCGGCTTGGTGACCGAGGTGGGGCTCGGAACTTTCATCGACCCCAGGCAAGAGGGCGGAAGACTCAATGCCTGCACGTCGGAGAGGCTTGTTGAACCCATGCAAGTGGGCGGCAAAGACGCGATTCTTTACCGCGCCACGCCTCTGCAGTGCGCGTTGCTCCGGGGCAGCAGGGCGGACGAACGAGGCAACATCTCGATGGAGCGCGAAGCAAACCTGCAGGATGTGCTCGCCCAGGCCCAGGCCGTGAGGAACAGCGGAGGGATCGTCATCGTTCAGGTGATGAGCGTGTGCAAGGCTGGCTCCATTCCACCTCAGCACGTGAAGATCCCTGGCGCCCTGGTGGACTACGTCGTGGTCGCGGACTGCAACGAGCACCGTCAGACTTATGGTGAGCACTACAACCCCGCCTACACCGGCGACTGGGGCCAGGCTGCCTGCGACCACGCGCGCAGTGCCGAAGCCACCGCACCCGACACACCGGCGGTCAAACGCATCATCGCGCGGCGGGCCTTGTTGGAGCTGCTCGAACTCTCGAACCGAGAGCAACGTCGCCGCCCCCTCCTCGTCAATCTCGGCATCGGCACGCCCGAAGAGGTGGCTGCGGAAGCCCGCCGCCAAGACAGGGGCAAGCATCGCGGCTTCACGCTCGCGGTCGAGTCTGGTGCGATTGGTGGCACGCCAGCGGGTGGACTGTCGTTTGGAGCGACCGAGTACCCGGAGGCACTGCTGGGCCAGGCCGAGAACTTCGACTTCTACGACGGGGGGGGCATCGATCTGTCCTTCCTCGGCTTTGGAGAGATCGACTCGGGCGGTCGCATCAACGTGGCAAGCCTGGGCAATCGCCTCAATGGCGTTGGTGGGTTCGTCAACATTTCTCAGGCCGCCCAGCGTCTTGTGTTCTGCGGCGCCTTCACCGCCGGCGGCCTGCAGGTCGAGTCCGACGCTTGCAACGGGCTGCGAATCACCACAGAGGGCAGCGTGCGCAAACTGGTCAGCGCGGTGGGCCGCATCTGCTACGACCCGGCGGGTCGGGCGCGCTGCAAAGACCCTCTGGTGGTCACGGAACGCGCGGTGATGCGGCTCACGGCAGCCGGCCTGGAGGTGGTCGAGATCGCACCGGGCATTGATCTGCAGCGCGATGTGCTCTCGCTCGCCGACTTCGAGCTGCGCGTATCACCGGCACTCAAGCTCATGCCAGCCACGACTTTCTCCACGGGGGGGCTGACGGTCCCCTATGAAAACTGAAGTTCGCTTGTTCACGTTCTTCCAGTCTGACGATGAACGTCTGATTGGTGTCAGCCAAAAAAGGGAGTTCACATGACAAAGACAGAGGTTGTTCTGGCGGTGGTTGGTGGCGGATCGGTGGCCACTTCTTTTATGTACCAACTGGCCCGCCAGCAGCGTGCGGGCGGTATCAGGAAGCTTGACGAACTCTTGGTGTTTGAGCCGAGGCCGCAACCGGGGGCGGGTGCGGCGTACCAACAAGACACCGAGTCGAATCTGCTCAACACCCGTGCCGTCGGCATGTCAGCCCTGCACAGTGACCCGACCCATTTCTACAACTGGGCGTTGAACAACGAACAGCGATGGCGCCCGCGCTTCCCCCGCATCGTCGTCACACCGGAAGCATTTCTCCCCCGTGCGCTCTTCGGGCTGTACATGCAAGACGTGTACGACGAAGCTGCGGAAATCCTGCGCACCCAGGGGGTCAAGGTGAGTCACCTGAACGCACTGGTGAGCGACGTTCGCCAGCACGGCACCAGCTATACGGTGCTGACCGAACATGGTCGCAGTTATGACGCGTCATTTGTCGTCATGGCCATTGGCAACACGGAGGGGATGCAGTTCGATCATTTGCGTGACAGGCCGGGCTATTTTTCGACCCCCTACCCTTGCACCCGATTGACGCAGGAGATCGATCCAGACAAGTCCGTGTGCATCATCGGCAGCAGCTTGAGCGCAATCGACGCTGCGGTCTCGCTGGCCGACGCCGGCCATCGCGGGAAGATCGTCATGGTGTCGCGCAACGGCCGGTTGCCCAGCGTCCGAGGCGAGCACAACTTGTCGCGCAGACCTCAACTGCTGATGAGGGAGAAGATCGCCGCACTGGCTCAGGAGCGCGGCAACCAACTCCGGCTGCAGGAGGTCGCTGAACTGCTGTTGCAGGAAATGGAGTTGTGCGAGGGCGCGCCGGTGGACTTGGCGGATGTTCTCAGGCCGAGCCACGGCCCCCACCGATACCTCGACCTCGAAATCGAGGCTTCCAGCACGGACGACCGCAGTTGGCAAACCATCGTGTACGGACTGAACGACACCATTGATCTGATCTGGCACTACCTGCCAGACGAGGATCGGCGGGTGTTCGAGCGAGACTTCAAGAGTCAATGGCTGTCTTATCGGGTTTCGTTCCCTTTGGAAAACGCACGCAAGGTCCAGCAGCTTCTCCACTCCGACCAGTTGACTGTCTACGCTGGATGCGCCGATCTGTGTTTCAACCAGGCATTGGGTCAGTTTGTCGTCAACGTGATCGACTCGCGCAAGTCGTTCTGCGCGACGATCTATTCCGATTACCTGGTGAACGCCGCCGGGTACAGCACCAACGCCCGTCAATGCCGCTCGGACCTCATCCGCAACTGCGTGGCCAGTGGGCTCGCCCGCCCGGATGAGTTTGGCGGCATCGAGGCAGACTTCGATACCAGCCAGGCTCTTTCACGCAGTCGCAACGCCCTTCGCCATTTCTATGTGCTGGGCAGCATGGTTTCCGGAACCTACTTCTGGACAAATGCGATGAACGTCAATTGCCGCTTGGCAGCCGGTGTCGCAGAGCACGTTCTGACCGAAGCCTCCTCAACGGCGCGTTCTGTCGCGCAGCCTCGCTCAGCAGCGCACCTTCAACCCTATGAGGGGGCGTTGAGCGAACAGCCTTTCCCGATGGCCTCTCGCGTCGCCACCTCTCGGGTCGTCGAAGCGCTCAGCCCCTGATGCGACTTGCGACGAGCGTTGCTTCTATTCGGTGAACAGCTTCAAAACCCCGCGCACGCTGACCAGGTTGCCGGGGTTGCTGGTCTCGTTGAGCACGCCGCTCATGCGCCGCACGATGCCAGGGCTCTTGCGTGCGCGCCACACCAGCAGGTCGGCCAGCCAGGGGTGGGCGTTGACCTGGTTGGCGCGCTCGTACAAATCGAAGCGCGGTTTGAGGGCGAGCAGGCGTTGTTCGTAGTCGGCGCGGGTGGTGGCGTCGTCGGTGCCGCGCAGCAGGGCGTCGGCGGCGAGCATGCCGGTTTCGAGCGCCTTGCCAATGCCTTCGCCGGTGAAGGAATAGGTGCTGCCCGCAGCCTCGCCCGTCACCAGCAGGCCGGGCCGGCTGAAGCGGGCGCCTTCGAGCGTGCAGCGCAGCGGGGCGCCTTTGAGTTCACCGAGCAAGCTGCCGCTGGCCATCAGGGCGCGCGCCGGTTCGTAGATTGTTGTGAAGGCATTGAAGATGTCGCGCAGGTTGGCGTCGCCCTTCTTGGCCATGCGGCCGTTGCTCAACTCGCGGTGGCTGTGCGAGATGCCCACGCCGATGTTGAACACGTCGCCCCCGCACGGGAAGACCCAGCCGTAGCCGGGGCGCAGGGCGCGGTGCCACACGATGTCGAGGGCCTTCAAACGCGCCGTCATGGCGGGGCTCTTGACGTAGCCACGCAGCGCCACGCCGCTGGGCAATTGGCGTTCGCACACACCGGCCGCCATCAGCGCCTGCGGCACGGCGCCGGTGGCCAGCAGCACCCAACGGGCGCGGACCTCCCGGGTGGCGTCGCCACTGCGCAACTGGGCACCGACCACACGGCCGGCTTCTTCTATCGGTGCCACAAAACGGGCCGGCGCCACCATGCGCACACCGGCCGCCACTGCCCCGCGGCAGACGATGAGGTCGAGCTGTTTGCGCGGCAGCACGGCCAGCGTGCCGGGCACATCGACCCGGCCACCGCGTGGCGCCACACAGCCCACATGCGCCACCGGCTGGGCCTGGGCCAGCACCTCGCCCAGCAGGCCCAGGCGCTGCAGCGCGGCGTGGGCATCGGGGATCAGCGCGTCGCCGCAGACCTTGTCGCGCGGGAAGGCGTGTTGGTCGACCAGCACCACGTCGAGCCCGCCACGCGCCAGCACGATGGCGGCGGCACTTCCGGCCGGGCCGGCGCCGATGACGAGCACGTCGCACTGGCCGGGCAGTTGGTCGAGGGAATGGTTCATGAAGCGGCGCAGGAAAAATCGCAAGAAAAGCGGGGATGCGAATGGTAGGCCCGCAGGGGCGGGGGCGACGTGGGGGCGGGCCCGCGCCGCCGCCGTCAGGCTGTGGTTTCTTCAGGCCGCATGCGCCACGCGGCAAGCACCGCGCACGCGCTGATGACGCCCAGCAGCACGAAGGTTTCGTGGAAGGCGCGCACCGGGTCGTCGTGGTGCACCTGCAAGCGCCATTCGAGCACGATGCCCACCACGCTGACACCCACCGCGCCGCCCAACTGGCGCAAGAAGCTGATGGTGCTGGAGCCGTGCGCCACGAAGTCGAGCGGCAGACGGCGAATGGCGCCGAGGTTCAGTGAAGGCAGCACCAGCCCCAGGCCGATGCGCCCGACGATGGCCCAGAGCGTGATGATCCACAGCGAGGTCTGCAGGCCCACCGTGACCATCAACCAGAACGAAGCGGCCAGCAGGATCAACCCGACCGACAGCACGCGGTTCACCTGCAGCCGGTCGGCCAGGCGGCCGGCGAGCGGGATCGTGATCGCCAGCACCAGACCGGCCGGCAACAGCACGGCGCCGGCCTGCGAAGGCGGCAGCTTCAAGGCGATCTGCATGAACACGGGCACGAGGTAGGTCGAACCGAACAAGGCCATGCCGTAGATGAAGGCCACGCAGCCGCCCAACGAAAACGAACTGAAGCCGAACAAGCGCAGTTCCATCAACGAATGGGTGGTGCGCCGCTGCTGAAAGATGAAGGCCGCCAGCGCCACCGCGGCCAACAGCAGCAAGGCGGTGGCCGGGCCTGACGAGCTGCCGTGCAGATGCACCAGCCCGTTCAAGCCTGCGAGCACGAAGACGGACACCAGCGCCAGGCCCGGCAAATCGAGCTTGCGGCCCTGCGCGTTGACCGCCACGCCGCCCGGGGCGCAATGCGGCAGGTAGCGCAAGGCCAGCCACAGTGAAGCCACGCAGAACGGCACCACGCCGAAGAAGATGGAGCGCCACCCGAAGGCATCGACCAACAAGCCGCCGATGCTGGGCCCGATGGCCGGCGCCAGCACCACGCCAAAACCGAAGATGCCCATCGCCTTGCCCTGCTCGTGGCGGCCAAAGGCGTGCATGACGATGACGGCCGGAATGGGTTGCAGCACACCGGCCGACAGGCCCTCGGTGACGCGCATCGCCAACACCCAGTCGAAGGTCTGGCCCAGCCCGCCGCCAATGCCGCCGAGCATCAGCACGACCACGGCGGCAATGTAGGTGCGCCGGTAGCCGTAACGCTCAAGCAGCCAGGGCGTGGTGAGCATCGAGATCGTCGTGGCCGCCATGAAGCCGGCCGACAGCCACTGCGCGCGTTCCTGGCCCAGCGTGAACACGCGGCTCATGTCGGGCACGGCGACGTTGATGATGGTCGAAGCCATGATCGACGCCATGGTGCCGATCATCACCGTGAGCAGCACACGCCAGCGGTAGCTGGAGCCGTGGCGTGCGCGCAGGGCTTCGAGCGAATGGCGGGGGAGGGTGTCTGGCGCAAGCACGGCAGGCATCGTAAGCGCGGGCCAACAGGCCACGGGCGGCCATGCCGGCTTGCCATCGACACACCGCGCGCCAGCGTGACTTGCGCACGCTGGCGGTGTCGCCCAGCCGACAAGCGAATTCCACCCCACACCTCGTGTCCATCCCTACCCTCCGCGTCGTGTGTTGCTTGACCCTGCTGGCGCCAGGGCCGACATTGCCCCGACCCTGCGGCGCCAAGACCGTGGGCCGGCCTTGTCATGGCCTTCACGACAACCAAGGAGACTTTCCACATGACCTACAAGAACCGATGGTTCGGCGCCTGCGTGGCGCTGTGCATGCTGGGTGCGGGCAACGCCGGGGCACAAACCACTGACACCGACGCGGACGGCGTGCCCAACGTGGCCGACAACTGCCTGCGCGTGGCCAACCCGGCGCAGCTCGACGGTGACGGCGACGGCATCGGCAACGCCTGCGACGCCGACCTCAACAACGACAACCGCATCGACTCGGCCGACCAGGCCCTGATGAATCAGTTGCTCGGCAGCACCAACAGCGCCGCCGACCTCAACAGCGATGGCAAGGTGGACGCCGCCGACCAGGCCCTGATGAACCAGGCCATCGGCACCGTGCCTGGCCCCACCGGCTTTGCGCTGCGCCCGGCCTTCGCCAAGACGCCGCCGCTGGCGCGTTCGATACAAGTCTTCGAGCTCGAAGCCCCAACGCGCGACGGCCGCAACGCCATCGTGGTGGCCGACTTCACCGGCTCCTTCGCTGCACGTGGCCTGAATGCACCGGCCTCGCTGGCGCTGCACACCGAATTCGGCGTGGTGGTGTTGAACGACATCGCCTTCGACGCCGACGAGAAAAGCGCCGACGGCGTGTTCACCGGCCTGATCCGCTTCAACACCGCCCAGGCCACGAAAGACGTGAACGCCTTCGCCACGCGGG
>JAYSYW010000195.1:0-4544 GCA_043727255.1 Rhizobacter sp.
GAGCTTCCGCATGCTTCGTAACGAGTTGAGGATGACGACCCCCTTCCGCCACGCCGAACGCCCGCAGGCGTGCTGGCTGGGGCTGCTGCTGGGTGCATCGGCGCTGCTGGCCGGCTGCGGCAGCCTCACACCACTGCCGCCCCCACCGCCCGTGATGGTGGCCCCCGCGCCGCCGCCCCCACCGCCGCCTCCACCCCCGCCCCCCGCGCCACCCGAGGTGGACCCGGCCGATGCCGCCGCGCGCCGCCTGTTGGCATTCCACGAGCACATCCGCCAGTTGCCCGCGCCCGAATTGGCGCAAGAGGTCACGCGCCTGAACGGCCAGGTGGCGGCCACGGCCACGGCGGCGTCGCCGGCCGTGGTGCTTGAACTGGCCTTGGCGCTGGCGCAACAGCGCGCCAACGGCGACCTGGGCCGGGCGATCGCGCTGCTGGACCCGATCACGCGTTCCAGCGCGGCGGAGTTGAAGGCCTGGCAGCCGCTGGCGCGTTTGCTGCAAGCGCGACTGGCCGAACAACGCCGGCTGGAAGAGCAGCTTGAACGCCACGCCGCCCAACTGCGCGACAGCCAGCGCAACCTGCAGCAGCTCAATGAAAAACTTGAAGCGCTGAAGGCGATCGAACGCAGCTTGAACGCGCGGCCGGCAACGCAGGTGCCGGCCGCGCCTGCGGTGGCGTCAACCCCGGGCAAGCCTTGAGGCTGCACGATGAATTCCACGCCTCGAACAATCTGCGCTCCCATTCGCCAAGGTTCCCTTCGACAGGCTCGGTGCAGTCGGAACTCCACGGCAGCCCGAACGGAGGAATTGGGATGGGCAAGAAGCTTGTGGATTGAGGTGACGCGTGCGCCACTCCCAAACCCGTTCGGGCTGAGCCGGTCGAAGCCCCTGTGGCCTTGCGGCAAGTCCTTCCTTCGACAGGCTCAGTGTGGTCAGAAGTCCACCTCAGCCGGGACGGAGGAATGGGAATGGGCAAGAAGCTTGTGGATTGAGTTGACGCGTGCACCGCTCCCGAGCCCGTTCGGGCTGAGCCTGTCGAAGCCCCTGCGCCATTGCGGCAGACCCTTCCTTCGACAGGCTCAGGACGATCGGAAATACAGGCTCAGGGCGAACGGGCGCGGGAAGCGGAGCGAATCTCTTCCTGTGCAGACGGCATCCGCACGAAAGTTCACCTGATGGCCAACCTGCTGCTCGTCGATGACGACCCCGACCTGCTGAAGCTGCTGTCGATGCGGCTCGGCGCGGCCGGCCACCACGTCACCGCCGTGGGCTCGGCCGAAGACGCATTGGCGCAACTGGCCGCCGCGCGCCCGCAACTCGTCGTCAGCGACGTGCAACTGCCCGGCCGCGACGGCCTGGCCTTGTTCGACGAGATCCGCGCCCGCCACCCCTCGCTGCCGGTCATCTTGCTCACCGCCCACGGCACCATTCCCGATGCGGTGGAAGCCACCGCACGCGGTGTGTTCAGCTACCTCACCAAGCCCTTCGACGGCAAGGCGTTGCTCGAGAAGATCGCCGAAGCGCTGGCCCTCGGCCCGGCCAAGGCGGCGCCCAGCGGCCAGGTCGATGAAGCCTGGCGTGCGCCCATCGTCAGCCGCTCGAACTGCATGGCCGAGTTGCTGGCCGAAGCCAAGATGGTGGCCGCGTCTGACGCCAGCGTGCTGATCTGCGGCGAAAGCGGCAGCGGCAAAGAGCTGCTGGCCCAGGCCATCCACCAGGCCAGCTCGCGTGCCGCCAAGCCCTTCGTGGCGGTGAACTGCAGCGCCATCCCTGAAGCGCTGCTCGAATCTGAACTGTTCGGCCACGTGAAGGGCTCGTTCACTGGGGCCGTGGCCAACCACCGGGGCCTGTTCCAGGCGGCCGATGGCGGCACCTTGTTCCTCGACGAGATCGGCGACATGCCGCCCGCCTTGCAAGTGAAGCTGCTGCGGGTGCTGCAAGAACGTTCGGTGCGGCCGGTCGGTGCGCACCAGACCCTCCCGGTCGATGTGCGCATCTTGTCGGCCACCCACCGCGACCTTGACGCCGCCATGGCCGAAGGCCAGTTCCGCGAAGACCTGTTCTACCGGCTCAACGTGGTGGCGCTCAACCTGCCCACGCTGGCCCAACGCCGTGAAGACATTCCGCTGCTGGCGAACCACTTTCTTGCCAAGCAGGCGCAGAAGTACAACAAGCGCCTGAACGGTTTCGCGCCCGAGGCCCTGAAGGCGCTGGCCACCGCCACCTGGCCGGGCAACGTGCGCCAGCTCTACAACGTGGTTGAACAGGTCAGCGCGCTCGCCACCGCGCCGCTCATTCCGCTGGCCCTGGTGCAGCGCGCCTTGCGCGTGCCCAGCGTCGAGGTGCTGACCTTCGCCCAGGCGCGCGAACGCTTCGAGCGCGACTACCTGGTGGGCTTGCTCAAGCTCACCGACGGCAACGTGGCCGACGCCGCCCGGCTGGCCGACCGCAACCGCACCGAGTTCTATCGCCTGCTGCAAAAGCACGGCCTGACACCAGGCTTGTTTCGCGGCGACGCCTCTGTCGCCGAGTAGCGACAACCCAAAACACCTTGTGGATCAAGCACTTGGGCGGTGAGGCCCGGGGTGCTTGTCGCTGATTGGCGACGCTTGCGGCATGCTGACCCACGGTGATCCGTGGAAAAGAACCGCATCGACCCCACAACTCGTTGATTTGATTCGACTTCTTCGTGGTGGCACGCAGGTTGCGCAGGCCAGGCTGACTTCATTCATGAAGGAGGCCCGTTTTGCAACTTTCAGAGCTTTCGTCCGTTCACCGTCCCCCGGCGTCGTTGTCCCGGCACGGCATGTTTTGGTGGGTGCTGCAGATGCTGGTGCTCGGCGTGTTCGCGGTGCTGGCGAATGCGGTGGAAGCCGCCCCGTTCGGTTTTGACGACGTGTCCAAAAAGGCCGCGCGCTTGTCAGCGCAGTCCTACACGCAACCGAAAGACGTGTTGCCGGCCGAGCTGAAGAAGCTCACCTACGACCAGTACCGCGACATCCGTTTCAACCCCGAACAAGCCACCTGGCGTGCCGAAGGCCTGCCCTTCGAGTTGATGTTCTTCCACCTCGGGTATCTGCAAACCCAGCCGGTGCACATCAACGAGGTCACCCCGCAAGGCGTGAGGCACCTCGCCTTCGACCCCAAAGACTTCCACTACGGCAAAAACACCTTGTCGCCCGCGAAATGGGGCGACCTGGGTTATGCGGGCTTTCGCGTCCACTACCCGCTGAACAACAGCGCCTACAAAGACGAGTTGGCGGTTTTTCTGGGCGCCAGCTACTTTCGCGTGCTGGGCAAGGGCCAGCTCTACGGCCTGTCGGCGCGCGGCCTGGGCATCGACACCGTGGGCGGCAAGGGCGAAGAGTTCCCGCGCTTCACCGAGTTCTGGATCGAGCGGCCCACGGCCAAGAGCAACACGCTCGTCGTGCATGCGCTGATGGATTCGCCCCGTGCCACCGGCGCGTACCGCTTCGAGCTCAAGCCGGGCGAAGAGACGGTGACCGATGTGCGCTCGCGCCTGTACCTGCGGGCCGGCACCACGCCGGTCGCCACGCTGGGCATTGCCCCGCTGACCAGCATGTTCCAGCACGGTGAAAACCACCCGCGTGCGGGTGAGTTCCGCCCCGAGGTGCACGACTCCGATGGTCTGATGATGGCCAGCGACCAAGGCGAATGGCTGTGGCGCCCGCTGCTCAACCCGAGCCGGCCGCTGGTCACGTCGTTCGCGATGAAGGGCTTGAAGGGCTTCGGCCTGATGCAGCGCGACCGCAGCTTCGCCAGCTACGAAGACATCGAGGCCCGCTACGAGCGCCGCCCCAGCACCTGGATCGAGCCGCAAGGCACTTGGGGCCCGGGCCGCGTGGAGCTGCTGCAACTCGCAACTCCCGACGAGACGCACGACAACATCGTTGCCTACTGGGTGCCCGACAA
The DNA here is from genome assembly GCA_043727255.1 of Rhizobacter sp. Classification (GTDB taxonomy): domain Bacteria; phylum Pseudomonadota; class Gammaproteobacteria; order Burkholderiales; family Burkholderiaceae_C; genus Rhizobacter. Next base: position 3,932 of record JAYSYW010000195.1, read on the forward strand.
ACTGCCCGCGCCCGGCCAGCCGCTCGACATCGCCTACCGCATGCACTGGCAGGGCGACAAGCAACAGCGCCCGCCCAACGCCTGGACGGTGCAGTCACGCATCGGCAGCGGCTACGGCGGCTTGAAGCCCGATGAACGCCAGTACGTCATCGACTTCGCCGGCCCCTCGCTCAACGAGCTGCCAGCCGGCGCGGTGGTCAAGCCCGTCGTCAGCACCGGCACCAACGCCAAGCTGGTTGAGAGCAACGCCTACCGCAACGACGGCAACGGCCAATGGCGCCTCACCGTTCGCATCAAGCGCCTGGACGCGAAGCAGCCCGTCGAGCTGCGCGCGTTTTTGCAACACAGCCTTCCACAAGCCACCCACGCACTGACCGAAACATGGACCACCATCATTCAGCCCGATTGAGCGGCAATGGCACGGTTGCCAGCCGTGCCGTGCCAATGCCCGTGGACCTGGACCGCCTGGCCGCCTCTCACGCGCCGCTGGGCCTGGGCACCAGTGCGCCACCCATCCACCGCAGCTCGATGGTGGCGCGGCCCTGGCGTGGCTTCTTGCCCAGCCTGGGCGACGCGCTGCTGCGCGGCCTCAGTTGCCTGGGTAGCCTGGGTG
>JAYSYW010000196.1:0-9690 GCA_043727255.1 Rhizobacter sp.
GTTCGGGCTGAGCCTGTCGAAGCCAGCGCAGTACTGGGCGCACCCTTCGACAGGCTCAGGGCGAACGGAGGCTGGCTGAGGTATGTCGCTAATCAGGAACATTGAAGTGCCCGAGGCCTTGAGCCGGGCCGCGGTGCATCAGGTGCTACGCAGTGCTCTTGGCCTGAAGGCCTTGATCCCCGTCGAACCGAAGGAGCTAAGCTGGTTTGCGGTTGGATGTGGAGATGTGGATACGCGATCGCCCGATTGAAGCCCGGATCGTTCACGCCCCAAATGTCGCTTCTGGAAGGAAGCATGAGCCAGAGACGAAGCGGAACATGGTCACATGAGACGCAAAACTCTATTTGTCCACAGGGGCCTCATGAAGCCCTCCAAACCCATGCTCCAAATTCAAACGGCGCCTGAATGCGTCGAAGCATGCAGGCGCCGAGTATTCACACAGCCTTGGCAACTCTCACGAGTCACCTTCCATCTCAGGCGCTAACTGCCCCTGCAGCCTTGCGGCGGCGCCGGACGATCGAAACAAAAAGCAGGCCTGCCGACATCAGAAGGAACGACTCGGGTTCTGGCACGGGGGTGGCAATGACACCCACGTCGCCATCTTTGACGGCCCACGCGAAATGTCCATACGACTTGGGCAGGTCGTCTTGGCGCCCGGCGGCAAAGCTGAAGCGCCAGCCGTTTTCAGGGACCAGCGGGTGACTTGGATTCCACCCGTCGACCACCGGGGTACCGGACCAATAGCCGAATGCCATCAGGTTTGCGAACGGCCCCGTATTCGACAGGAGGGAGGTGCCAGGATTGTTGTTGTGGCTGATGTTGCCCAGCGTGATGCTGTACATGTGTGCCATCTCGGACGAGTCGGGGAGCACGTTGTAGCCGCAATCGGTGCCGCCGGTCGAACTCCACTGGCAGCCATCATGGCCAAAGTCGTAAGTGGCTGGAAGGCGCCATCCCGAGACGCCGAAGACATCGAGGGTTGACACCCACTCCGAGGCGTACTCAAACGATCGCCGGCCCGCGTTCTCCGAGTTTTCCACGCCAGCGTTCATCGCATCCGCGTCTGCGAGCCAGGTGATGTCCAGCGATGTGTCGTAGTAGGCGTCCACGATGCCGTCTGAATTGACGTCTCTCGCCTGAAGCGTCGTTTCCCACGTCCCTTGACCGGAGACGCCAATTGCGTAGGAGGAGGAAGTCGCGGCAGCAAGTAAAAGGCCGATCAGAGCGAGTCGCATTCGATTCCTTACAGTGATTTGGGACGCAAGCGAGCTGTCGAAGCTTCTTGCGTCACGCGGAGTTTTGATGCTCCAACGAGGTACTTATTCGATGAGATGGCCGGCAAACGGGTGATGGCGCATGGTTCGCCTCAACCGACCCGTTGGCATTTCGACCTGATCCGCCAGAGACCTTTGCACTTGCAGCGCAAGGTCTCATCTTCGTATCCGGAAAATCATTCAAAGCCCTTGTGACCCGGAGGTTTCCTCGGGCAACGTCATGCTTTTTCTTGATTTGATGAGGGGCATGCTACGAGCGATGCCGCTGTGCTCCTATCCCGCATTGAGGGGGAGCCCACCTATCCACACAGGGGTGCATTGGTCCCTGGGATGGCCTTGCACAAGGGGCGTGCGCCGGGGCTGTGGCATCAAGCGGGTTCAACCGCAGCACCCCTAAATGGGTGCGTGTGCCCGACTCTCGTGTCAGGCCCTTCGCACTCCAGCATGAATGCCTGCATCGGCGTGGACGCCGAGTTGGACTTGGGTGACGCGATGACTCGCATCAATGGCGTGACGCAGGCCAGCAGCGCTGTTGCACGGCCAGGAGACCGTCAACCTTCCGGCGAAGCCGACTGCCGGTGTGTCCCACCATCGTGAACGGTCTACTGCGCTGCGTTCGCCACCACGCGCCTGAACTGTTTGAGCAGCTTTGCAACCTCGACATCAATGTCGTGACGCTCCAGAACACGCGTTCGACCCGATTCCCCCATGGTGCGCAGATCCTGAACCGGAGTCGCTAAACAAGCCGCCATTGCGTTCGTGAGTTCATCAAGCGAGCCAGCCGGGAAAAGCCAACCGTCTTGTTCATTGCGCACCAGTTCAGGAATGCCGGCGATGTAGGTCGTCAGCACAGGCCGGCGCAGAGCCATCGCCTCCATGATGACCACGGGAAGCCCTTCCATGAGGCTGGGGAGCACCAGCGCACGGGCGGCCATCAGCTCTTCGCGCACCTGGGCGCCGCTGATCCAACCCGTGATGCGCACTTGCGACCCAAGGCCCAGCTTCGCAATCAAGGCTTCGATGGCGGGCCGCATTTCGCCATCACCGGCGAGAACCAGTTCAACGGGAATTCCCCGCTCTTTCAGGCGGCCCACGGCCTGGATGAGAAGACCTTGCGCTTTCTCTTTGCAGAGCCTGCCGATACACACCATTCGGCAGTTGTCAGGAACGGGCACAGGTTTCGTGTCGTGAAAAGCGGGCTCGATGCCGCAATGGACCACGTGGACCTTGTCCCAATCTTCCGGCCTGGCCCACCGAAAGACCTGCCCGGCCGCGAACGAGCTGATGCCGACGACAAATCGCGCATCGCGGATCTTCTCGCGCAGCTTGAATTGAACAGGCATGTCCCATTCCTCGGGGCCGTGCAGGGTGAAGCTGTAGCCGGGGCCGCCGACCGCGTGGGCGAGCATCACGACCTCGGCCGAGTTGGTGCCGAAATGAGCGTGCACATGCTCGATGCCGTCATCGTTCATCCATTGCGAGAGCACAACGCCCTCAGCAAGCGCGATGAAGTGATGGGCCCAGGTGCGGTCGCCGCCCTGTGCCAGTTGAAGCATCTTTTTCAGCCCGCGAAAGGCGTCGCGTGGCCGGCGCAGCGTGAACGACAACAGCTGCCCGAGCAATGCGCCCACACCTTGCTGCAAGACGAAGCGTGTGCGTTCACGTTCAGCCAAGTCCTCGGCATCGACAAGCTCGGCGTCCCACCCGCGCAGCGAATAGCGTTTGATGTGCAGCCCTTGCCGCTCCAAGGCAAGGATTTCGCGTCGTATGAAGCTGTGCGAGACCTTCGGGTACTGGTTGACGAAATAGGCAATCTTCATGCGATGGCAGGCAAGGTCAGACAAAGGCCTGGTGCCGATGGCACCAGCGGATGAACACATAGATCGCCCACACCCGCGACCAGTACAAGCCAGGCGCGCCGTCCTGGAAGGCTTTCCAGAGCCGGGCCACCATTTCAGGGTTCAACCCTGTGCGCCGGACGGCGTCGGCGTCGCGCATGGTGCCGTCGATCTTGCGGCCCAGGCTGCTTCGCAGCCAGCGGTCGTAGGGGAGCTCGAAGCCTGATTTCGGGCGGTCGAACAGCGCGGGGTCAAGGCCTCGCAAGCCGATGCGACGCAACATGGTCTTGGTGCGAACCGGCTCATACCGCGCCGCTTGCGACAGTTGGTCAACTTGCGTCAGCAGCATCTGGTCGACCAGTGGCAAACGCGTTTCGATCGATGCGGCCATGCTGGCGGCGTCGGTGTCACGCAGCAAACGCTCGCCCAGAAAGAGTCGTTGCTCCATCACGCTGATGGCCGACAGCGGGGACCGCAGGCGCGATTCCTCGCCCAACCGTCGGTGCATGGCCGCCGGAAGCCCATCGATCAATGCGGATTGCGTCGAGCTGCCCAGAAGCGCGCGTTGCGTATCCGGCAAAAAGAGCGCGTAGGCCATCTGGTAGAGCCCCAGCAGGTCGTCTCCGCGGCTGATCATTTCGGGCAGCTTCGACCACCGGGTCTGCGGCGGAAAGCCGCCCTTCGATCGCTGCATCAGGGAAGCAAGCAGCTTGGCTGCGATTTGCTGCACGCCCTTGGGCACCCGCTTCACGCGAGCCGCGCCCTGAAGCAGCTTGGGCAAATCTCTAAAGGTGGTGTAGCCGCCGAAAAGCTCATCGCCCCCGCTTCCCACCAACGCGACCTTGAACCCGGCCTCGCGCACCGCGTGCGACATGAAGTACGAGTTCAAGCCATCGAAGGTGGGCTGGTCGAGGCTGTCGAGTGCCGCTTCAAGGCCGCCCAGAAAACGTTGTTCGGTCAGCACCAATTCCTGGTGCTGGGTGCCAATGGCTTCGGCGATGCGGCGTGAAAAGACGCCCTCGTTGTGCTCTTGCTCTTCAAACGCGAGCGTGAAGGTGTGCACAGGCGTGGTGGACGTTTTCTGCGCGAGGTTTGCCACTGCGGACGAATCCACACCACCAGACAAAAAGACCCCCAGCGGAACGTCGCTTGCGAGGTGCAGGCGAACGCATTCCTGCAAGGCATCAGCAAGCTGTGCCTCGGTCATCGAGCCATCGCCATCGGTTTCTGGCAGTTGCCAGTAGGTCTCGCGCAGCTCTTCACGGCCCTGGCCGTCATACACCCGCAGCTCGCCCGGCCACACCGACTCGATGCCCTGAATGGCCGTGTCGGGCGCCACCATGAACCCGTTCCAGACGACAGATGCGGCGGCTTGGGGGTTCAGCCGGGGCGTGCCCAGCAGGCCCGACGCCAACAGCGCGCGAACCTCTGAAGCGAACATCAACGACCACTCACCCGCCGGGTCGGGGTTGTGCGCCACGTACAGCGGCTTGATGCCCAGCGGGTCGCGGGCCATCACGAGCCGCCGGGTCTTCACGTCCCAGAAGGCGAATGCGAACATGCCGCGCAAGGTGGAGGTCGCTTCGCGCCCCTGCAGGCTGAGCGCACGCAGCATCACCGCCGTGTCACCGTTGGACTGGAACTTCTCACCGCTGGCCGCGAGGTCGTTGCGCAACTCGCGGTAGTTGTAGATCTCGCCGTTCAACACCACCACGTCGCCCGTGCCGGGGTCGATCATGGGCTGCGAAGCGGCGGTGGAAAGGTCGAGGATGGACAAGCGCCTGTGCGCCAGCAGTGCGCCCCACCCACGTTCGTCAGGCTGCGCTTCCCAGAAGCCCTCGCCGTCGGGGCCGCGATGCCGCATGGCATCGTTCATGCGCTTGAGCGCCTGGCGGTTCGGATCGCCAATGCGACCAACAAGTCCTGCAATGCCACACATAGGTGCTTCAGTGGTTGATGGAACGGGCCCGGTGCCGGGCGCTCAAGAACGAATGGACGCGGTGGACTCTTCGCTCGCGCGCTTCTTGCCCACCAGCAGTGCCCGCATCTGGTACTTGCGCAGGAAGCGGCGGAACTCCGGGTCGTCGTAGCGCGGTTTGCCTTGCAGCGCGCTCTTGACCCAGCCCCACAGCATGGCCAGCCCACCCAGCACATAAGGCTTCTGGGTCATGCGCGACACCGCACTGGCCGCCATGAAGACGAAGCCGGTGCCCATGAAGTACTGGCCGAAACCGTGGCGCATGCGGCCGGTGTACACGCCCTGCTGGCTGGAACCCATGGGCCGCAGGTGCACGAAGCGCAGATCGGGTTCGTTCCAGCTGCAGGCCTTCCAGCCGTTCATGCGGCAGCGGTGGCAGTCAATGCCGTCCCACATCACCTCGCGCACAAAGCCGCCGATGGCCTTGAAGCGATCGACGCGGTAGAACTTGGTCATGCCCAGCGAGGTTTCGTCGCCATGGCGTTCATCGACCAGTTCGCCGTGCTCTTCGATCCAGGCCTTGCCGCTGCAGGTGGCAATCAACGGGTCGGCGTGCATGCGCTGCATCAGGATCTCGAAATAGCGCAGCGGCAGGCGCAGGTCGAGGTCGAGCTTGCACAAGAAGTCGTAGTCGTCAGGGTCGATGGCCTCGTAGCCCGAATAGAAGGCGTCGATCACACCCGGCCCGACGGCGCGGTGGCCCCGGTCGCGGCGAGTGATGATTTCAATCCAGTCGTGTTTGGCGGCGTACTCGGCCAGGATTTGCGGCGTTTCATCGGTGGAACCGTCGTCCACGATCACCCACTTGGTGGGCCGCACCGATTGCGCAACCACGGTGTCGAGCGTCTGCCGCATGTACTTCGATTCATTGCGGCAGGGCGAGATCAGCAAATAGCGTTGACCAGCATTCACAGGGGCAGATTCCGGGTCGGTTGATTCATCAGACGGAGCAGATGCAAATGCACGCCACATGCCAGCCGCGTGGTTGGGGGCGCGCAATGGGCATCGGCTTACTTGTATTCGATCAACCGGCCGCTGCGGCCGAGCAGGCGGTCGCGCACGAATTGCAGTTGACCCATCATTTCAGGGAAGCGGCCGAGCACCTGGAAGGCGGCTTGCAAGCCGCGATCACACGCACTGCCCGGCAAGCGCACGAACTGGCGCAGCACCTGCAACGGGTAGACCAGCAGCAGCAATGCGGCCCAGGGGCCGAACACCACCACCGCGGCGGCAATGCCCAGCGGCAGCGCCAGGCCCCAGGCCCAGGCGCGGCGCGATTCGCGGACGCGGTGCCGTTCGGGCGGCGCCCCGTGCAAGTGCGCGCCCTCGGCGAAGGCGTAGCCGCTGCGCTTGATGCGCAACCACCACTGGCGCAGCCGCGTCATGCCCGCGTCGTGCAGGGTCATTTCAGCCTTCAGCGAATGGATCACCCAGCCCTGCGCGCGCAGGCGCACGCAGAGTTCGGGCTCTTCGCCAGCGATGAGGCTGTCGCGGTAGCCGCCGGCGTGCTGCAGCGCATCGGCACGCATCATCACGTCGCCACCGCACGAGTTCACGGGGCCGGGCGGCATGTCCCACTCCATGTCGCACAGGCGGTTGTAGATCGAGTGTTCGGGGTGGCGTTCACGGCGCCGCCCGCACACGGCGGCAACACGCGGGTTCTCGTTCAGAAACTGGTGCGCGCGTTCCAGCCAATCGGCGACCACTTCACAGTCGCCATCAACGAATTGCACGTAGCGCACGTCGGGCATCAACTCGCGCACACGCTGAAAACCGGCGTTGCGCGCGCGTGCGGCGGTGAAGGGTTGGCGCAGGTCGAGTTCGACCACATCGACGCCCTTGGCACGGGCCATTTCAACCGAACCATCGGTGGAACCGGAATCGACGTAGACCATGCATGCCAAGCGGTTGCGCACCGAATCGAGGCAGCGCCGCAGGCGTTCGCCCTCGTTGCGGCCGATGGCCACGATGGCGACTTGCGGCAGTGTCATGCCCGCTCCTGGCGGGCCGTCATGGCCTGTGTTGACACTGCGCTGTTCACCCATGTTCTCCGACATTTCCGGCATCAGCGCCGGCCCGGGCAGGAATGTACCTTGGCCCCCCGCGATGGCAGGACCGCAGGTGGGCATTCACACGCATGTTGGGGGTGCCAGCGCGTACCGAGCGCGAAAGAAGTCACGCCGCACCGGCCGGCGCGAGTTGCAGCGCCTGGTCGATGAGGCCTTGCATCTGCGACGCCATCACACCCACGTTCGGTTCTTGCAGCATGCTCGAATGCCCACCGGGCACGTCGAAGCAGCGGATCGGGCTGGCCACGCAACGCTGCCAACCCAACAAGGGGTCGTCGTAGGCTTCGATGGCCGGCCGGTCGTCCTTCGCGCCGCTGCCTTCGGTGGCGCGGAACAGCACGGCCCCGCTCGACAGCGAATCCCCCGGCGAATAGTGGTTGGCCGCCACGGTGTAGATCTGCCGCACGGTCAGGTCGCGCAGGTCTTCGGGGATGGCGCTGCGTTCATCCAGGTGCTTCTGCAACAGCCGGACCTTGCGCGCCGTTTGCAGCTTGGCGAACGTGGCCTTGGCTTCGTAGGTCACCAGCCGCCGCGCCTTGCCCACCACGGCAGCCACCGAGCGGGTGGCAAACGCCGGGGCCGACACGGCCTCGCTGTTGGCGCCCAACGTACCGCTGAACGTGCCACTGAAGGTGCCCTTGAAATTCTGCAAGCGCTGGCCGGCCAGCCGACCGAAGCGAAGCGGCGCGGTCACGTCGGCTGCGTCGATGAGGGCGATCATGCCGATCGGTTCACCGAGCGCCTGAAGCTGAAGCGCCACCTCGAAGGCGATCACCCCGCCGGCACACAGGCCGCCCAGGAGGTACGGGCCGTGCGGCTGCACCTTGCGGATCTCGCGCACATAGTGCATCGCCATGTCGGCGATGCGCGTTTGACGGATCGCGACGCCCTCGCCAGCCAGCGGCTGCAGCCCGTACACGGCATGTCGAGGGTTCAGGCGCAGGGCCAGGTTTCGGTACAGCAAGGTCTGGCCATCGGCGTCGTGCACAAAGAACACCGGGAGGTTCGGCCCGCCAGCCGCGCCGGGCCGGATCAGCACGGTGGACCCGGCATCGGCTGGGCCGCTGAGTGAAGCCGCCAATTGGCGCAGCGTTGGCGCCCCGCTGAAGGCGGCCGCCGGCACCTTGATGGCCAAGCTCTTTTCCATCGCGCTGGCGGCCCACATGACCATCAACGAGCTGCCGCCGAGGTCAAAGAAACTGTGCTGCCCGGTGATCTGCTCCACATCAACGTCAAGCACCGAAGCCCAGACGTCGGCAATCTGGTGTTCAATTTCCGACAACCCGTCGTCCGACGAAGCCGGCGCCACCCCCCGTGCCGGCTCGCCAAGCGCAGGCATGGCCGCCAAAGGCCGCAGCGCTTGGGCGGCCAGGGAATCGCGGTGTTCGACAAGTTCGCCCAGCGTGGCGGGCGCGTCGTCCACCAGCCGTTGCAGCAGTTCAAGGTAGCGCTGGCGGAAGGCCGCGGCCGTCTGCGCGGTGTAGAGGTCGGCGTTGTAGATGAAGCCGCCTTCCAGACCGTTGGGCACCTCCATCAGCCACAGGCCCAGGTCTTCGGTGGCGCCCTTCTGGAACAGCAAGATGGTTTGCTGCCGCAGAGCGCCCCATTGGCGGGTGCGAGCCCGCGCGTCTTGGTACGAGAACAGCGCCTGGTACAGGCCGGCGTGTGAACGCGAGGCCACTTCGGGTTCGATGGCCAGCCGCTCGAAGGGCACGTCTTGGTGGCTGAAGACCTGCAACAGGTCTGCCTTCAACGCGCGCAAAAAAGCCGCCAGCGGGGCCGCGCTGTCCAACGTCATCGACACCGGCAGCAGGTTGTTGAAGAAGCCCATCACCGGCTCCAGCTCGACCATCGTGCGGCCGCGCACCGGCATGCCCAGCACCACCGACGGGTGGCCGATCACGTCGGACATCATCAGCCCGTACACCGCCATGGTCAGCATGTTCAGCGTGACGTCGTGGCGGCGTGCCACCGCACGCAGGCGCTCGGTCAGCTCGGCGTCAATGCGCACCCATTCGGCGGCGCCCTCACCCGTCATGCCGCCTTGCCGGGGTTTCTCAGTTCGTGGGGCGACGGCGGTGGGCGCGTTGGCGTAACGCTGTTTCCAGTAGGCCAACTGGGTGTCGAACTCGGGGCCTTGCATCCACGCGGCCTGCCATTCGGCGTAGTCGCCGTAGGTGACGGCCAGCGGCGCCAACGGGCTGGGGCGGCCGGTGATGCCGGCGTTGTAGATGGCCGCGAGTTCTTCGTACAGCAAGTCGAACGACCAACCATCCCAAACCAGGTGGTGAGGCATGAACAGGAAAGCGTGCTCATCGTCGCCCAGCTTGTAGAGCGCCACACGAAAGAGCGGCGATTCACACAGGTCGAACGGCGTGTCGACGATGGCCTGCATGCGGCGCAGCAACTCGGATTCGCGGTCGCTGGCGGCCACCTGCGTGAGGTCGATGTACGGCAGCGGCACGTCCAGCGACTCGGCGATGTGCTGCACATACCCGTTGCCGTTCGGGTGGGCGGCGATGCGGGTGCGC
>JAYSYW010000197.1:0-9687 GCA_043727255.1 Rhizobacter sp.
TGTCCCATAGCTACGGCTATGGGCCTGCGAACCCGGCAAAAACTGTCCTCGCTGAGCCCAAATCTCGCTTCGACGCCCCAAGCCCGACAGGCTCCTAGCTCTCCGTTCACCGCGGGCGGCAAGGTGACACCTCCGCCTGCACCTATGGCGGCGCTACCATCACTCCGCAAGTTCTCCACGCGGTGTCTTCGTCGGCTTTCGCTCCGCGTTCACATCTCGCGAGAGACGCCCTCAAGGCTAATGATGTGTGTGCCCACTATCAATCGACGCATGGCACGGCAGCGCTGAACGGCCGCGGCCGTCCTCCCCACTTTTTCTCAACTTAATTCCTCGAGCGTTGCCCGAATGCGCCGTTTTTTACGCAACTTAATTCCTCTGTTTTGAACTTAATTCCTCGGCACCATCACCCCGCCCCCGCTCGCCTGGCCGCCCTGCACCGCTTGCTGGTGATCACCGTGCTGGGCTTCGCTTCGGGCCTGCCGCTGGCGCTGACCGGCCAGGCCATGCAGGCTTGGCTCAGCGTGGAAGGGGTGGACGTGGCGACCATCGGCTTCCTGAGCCTGGTCGGCCTGCCCTACACCTTCAAGTTCCTGTGGGCGCCGCTGATGGACCGCTTCGAGCTGCCCTGGCTCGGCCGGCGCCGCGCCTGGCTCGTCACCACGCAACTGGCGCTGGCCGGCGCACTGCTGTGGCTGGCCGCCACCTCGCCCACCGAAGCCACGCGCACCTTCGCGCTGCTGGCCGTGCTGGTGGCCTTTGTGTCGGCCTCGCAAGACGTGGTGATCGACGCCTACCGCACCGACCTGCTGCCCGCCGCCGAACGCGGCCTGGGCGCTTCGACCAACGTGCTGGGCTACCGGCTGGCGATGATCCTGTCCGGCGGCATCGCCTTCATCTGGGTCGACCCCACCCAAGGCGGCGGCTGGACGTGGCCCGAGGTCTACCGCTTCATGGCCGGGCTGATGGTCGCGGCGGCCGTGGTGTCGCTGGTGGCCTTGCCGCGCATTGCGGTGGCGCTCAAGCCCACCAGCGTGGCGCACCGCGACCTGCTGGGCTTCTTTGCGGTGGTGGCGGCGGTGGCGGTGGGCGGCCTGCTGACTGAACGCTTCGGCCCGGCCCTGGCCCAAGCCCTCTCGGCGCCGTTCTGGGAAGGCAGTGCGCTGTCGCCCGCGCTGCAAGGCAAATGGACCAACCTCTTGGTGCTGTTGCTCGGCATCGGCTTCACCTTGCCGCTGGCCGCGTGGGTCGCGCGCGTGGTGCGCTTCGAAACCCTGCTCGGCGGCCTGCGCAGCTACTTCAGCCAGCAGGGCGCCGGCGCCTTCCTCGCGTTCATCGTGCTCTACAAGCTGGGTGATGCTTTCGCGGGTTCGCTGATGACGCCCTTCCTCATTCAGGCCATGGCCTTCAGCACCGCCGAAGTCGGCGTGGTCAACAAGCTGATCGGCCTGTGGCTCACCATCGGCGGCGCCTTGCTGGGCGGCGCGCTGATGTTGAAGCTGGGGTTGTGGCGTTCGCTGATGCTGTTCGGCGTGTTGCAGATGGCCAGCAACCTGGGCTTCTGGTGGCTGGCCGTCAACGGCCAGGGCGCGCTGCCCGGGCTGACCATCCCGGCCTTCGACTGGGGCTTCGTGAAGCTGGCCCAAGCCACCCCGGTGGACGGCGGCCTGCTGATGGTCATCGCCTTCGAGAACCTCTCAGGCGGCATGGGCACGGCCGCCTTTGTGGCCTTCTTGATGAGCCTGTGCAACCACCGCTTCACCGCCACGCAATACGCGCTGCTGTCGGCATTTGCCTCGGTTGGCCGCGTGTGGGTGGGGCCGCTGGCAGGCGTGCTGGCCGAAACCATCGGCTGGCCGCAGTTTTTCATCGTCTCGACATTCGCCGCCCTGCCCGCGCTGGCCCTGCTGTGGTGGCTGCGCCGGCCGGTGCGCACACTCGAAGTGGACCCCGACCTGCCTTTGTCCGACGACTGATCGGCCGCCCAGCCCACACCACCGCCCCCCGCGCCGGAACAAACTGGCGCCTCATCCGATCTGAACCACCACCTTTGCCCATGACTGCCATGACCGACTCCACCCCGCTGTCGTTCAACCCCTCGGCCGACCTTCCAGTGCATGCCAGCGGCTGCCGCTGCGGCCTTCATTCACGCCGCCTGTTCACCCAGGTGCTGGCCGGCGCAGGCGCCACGATGGCCGTGCCGGCTTGGGCACGCGAAGGCGTTGATGTCGGCAACGAATCGAAGTTCTCGAAGCTGGTGCCGGCCGCGCAGATCGAAGCGGCGGCACTCGGCCAGTACGACCAATTGAAACAACAAGCCAGCACGCAGCGCGCCCTGGCGCCCGACAACCACCCCCAGGTGGTTCGGCTGCGCAGCATCGCCAAACGCATCATTCCCTACACCTACGAATGGAACCCGCGCGCCCGCGACTGGAAGTGGGAAGTCAACCTGCTGGGCTCCAAGCAGGTCAACGCCTTCTGCATGCCCGGCGGCAAGATCGCGTTCTACTTCGGCATCCTCGACCAACTGCAGCTCAACGACGACGAGGTGGCGATGATCATGGGCCACGAAATGGCCCATGCACTGCGCGAACATGCCCGCGAACGCATGGGCAAAACGGTGGCCACGCGCGGCGCCATCGAGCTGGGCGCGGCGATCTTCGGCCTGGGCAATGGCGGGCGCATGGTGGCCGACATGGGCGGCCAGTTGCTGACCCTGCGCTTCGGCCGTGAAGACGAATCCGAAGCCGACCTGGTGGGCATGGAACTGTCGGCCCGCGCGGGCTACAACCCGCGCGCTGGCGTCACGCTGTGGCAAAAGATGGCGCAAGCCAGCAAGGGCGCCCCGCCCGAGTTTTTGTCCACCCACCCGTCGGGGCCGTCGCGCATCCGCGAGATCGAAAGCAACCTGCCCAAGGTTCAAAACCTGTACGCCCGCGCCGCCAAGCCGGCGCAACGCTTCGAGCCGCCGAAGAGCGGCAAGGGCTGAGGGCAAGCCGGCTCGACAGCCTGCTTGACGACCCTCTCGCGGCTCGACGCCGGGCGCAGATCGAGGCGCCGCACGCGGCGCTGTGACACTCCACCCCCGGCCAGCAGCAGCGAGTCTTCAAAGACTTCTGCCCAATCGGCAATACAGCCCATGCCCAGCCTCTGGCTGGGGCTGGCGCACTTGCCCGCCGCTCTGATCACCACCAAACCAAAACCGCCAATCCCGGCACCCGGGTGAGGCACGCACCGCTGGACGGCAACGGCCTGCACGCCACCGTCCAGCAAGCCCAGGCACACCAAAGAAAAGAAAGCCGAGTCGATGAAACGTGGCAGCGAATGTTTGTCCCAGGGGGGCGAGGTCTTGGCCGGCGCGGCGCATGCGGGCGCGCCCGAAAAGTTTGACGTGCTCATCATCGGCAGCGGCTACGGCGGTGCCGTGGCGGCGGCCCGCCTGGCCCAGGCCGGCGGGTTGCGCGTGGCCGTGCTGGAGCGCGGCCTCGAATACCGGCCGGGCGACTTTCCCGCCAACCTCGACGCGGTGCCTGGGCACATGCGCATGGGGCGGGGCGAGGGCAGCGACGTGGATGGCCTGGCCGATGGCTTGTTCGACTTCAAGATGGGCGGCGACGTTTGGGCGCTGGTGGCCAACGGCCTCGGCGGCGGCTCGCTCATCAACGCCGGGGTGGCCGAAGAACCCGACGCACCCACCCTGGCCGATGAAGACTGGCCCACGGCTTGGCGCTCGCCGGTCGCGGCCTGGCCGGGTTTGTTCGAGCGCGCGCGCCAGGCCCTGGGCGCACAGGTCTGGCCGGCGCCCGCGCTGCCCAAAGACCGGGCCATGGCGCAGTTGGGCCAGCGGCTGGGGCGGGTCGCTCAGCCCGTGAGCCTGACCATCACCCCGCCGACAGGCACCCCGCCCACCCCTGGCTGGACGCCCGAAACCCATGAAGCCGCCTGCGTGCAATGTGGCGACTGCTTCAGCGGCTGCAACGTCGGGGCCAAGCGCACGCTGACCGGCAACTACCTGCTTCGCGCCCACCGCCACGGGGCGGGGCTGTACACGGGCGTGACGGTGCGGCGCATTGAACGTGGCACCCCGTCGACCGGCTCCCGCTGGGCGATCGAATGCGTGCTGACCCACCCCCAGCGCTGGCCCGACGCAGGCGTCAAAGAACGCTTCCAGGTGCTGGCTGACCACGTGATCGTGTCGGCCGGGGCCTTCGGCAGCACCGAGATCCTGATGCGATCCGAGCAAAGCGGCCTGCGCTTCTCGTCGCAACTGGGGCAGCGCTTCTCGACCAATGGCGACCTGCTCGCCGCGCAGTACGACCTGCCCTGGCCGGCCAGCTCGGTCGCGGACGAAACCCAGGCGCCCGCAGACCGCCAACTGGGGCCCACCATCACCCGCAAGATCGACCTGCGCAGCACCGACAAGAACGGGCGCAAGACCGGCTTCGTGGTCGAGAACCTCACGGCCCCGGGGCCACTGGGCTGGTTCTACAAAGAACTGCTCAGCACGGTGGTCGTGCCCCAACGCTGGACGCGCTGGCGCATCGGGTTCTCCGTCAACACCGACCGATGCGTGGTCGATGACAAGAAGATCGAGAACACCTTGCTGTTGTGCGCCATTGGCTACGACGGCGCACAAGGCCAGCTGACGCGCCTGCCCGGTTTCCAGATGGCCCGGGCCGACGGCGGCCTGTGCATCACATGGCCGAACCTGCGCGAGGCGCCGTGGCTCACCGGCCCCGACGCGTTGCTCAAACAGGCCACCGACCGAACCGGAAGCGCGTTCTGGTTGCGCAACCCGCTGTGGCACTTCTCGCCCGACGCCCCCGAGCTGATCCGCCCCGCACGCACGGGCCGCGCCCTCACCGTGCACCCCCTGGGCGGCTGCCGCATGGCCGATGACGGGCGCCAGGGCGTGGTCGATCCATGGGGCCGGGTGTTCGACCTCGGCACGGCCTTCCAGCCCGCCGTGCCCACGTCTGCCGGGCAGGTGCCTGAGGGCCTGGAAGGCCGCCTCGTGCACGAGGGCTTGTACGTGCTCGATGGCTCGGTCGTGCCCACCTCGCTGGGCATCAACCCGCTGCTGACCATCACCGCCCTGGCCGAAGGCGTGGTGGACGAATGGTTCCGCCTGGGGTGGTTTGTGGCGCAGGGCACGCGACACGCCGGGCCTGTGCCCGCCGCGATGCAGGCCGCGCCGCCCGCGTGGACGAAGCCGCCCACAGGCCCCACCGCGCTGCACATCCATGAGCGCATGAGCGGTGTGCTGGGCGAACGTGAACCCGACCTCGATGGCTCAGGCGAGGCGTCTCCATCCGCGCCCCCGGGAAGCCATCAGACCCGCTTGTCCCTGGTGTGTGAATTCGCCGAGGTGCCCGACCTGCAAGCGTTTCTGGCCCAAGCGCGCAAGTCAGTGGCGCTCAAGGGCCACTTCACGCTGGCAACAGAGCAACGCCATTCCGCCCATGCCGATCAACTGCCCGAGAGCCATCCACTGGGCGCGCCAGAAGAGCTGCACGGCACGGTGTTCTGGTTTGAGCAAGAAGACACCCACCTCGCACAGCGCGTGTTGCGCAGCGTGAGGGCCTGGTGGCACGAACGCCGGTTGGCCGACCTGGCCGAAGACCCGCAGCGCTGGTGGCGCAAGCCATGGCGAACACGGCTGCTGCTCGCGCGCGCGGCGTCCAACTTCGGGTCAACCCGTCACCTTCGTTATGAGTTCGCCTGCCTGCAAAACGACTGGCGCGTGCCCCTGCCCGACGGCACGCACTTCCATCTGCCCAAAGGCACGCGGCTCCACGGCCGCAAAGACCTGGTCTACGTTGCGGGCGGCAACCCGTGGCGGCAGCTCACTGAAATGCCGTTGTGGGCCCAGGTGCCCGGCGAAGCCACGCCGCGCTGGCTCACCACCCTGGTCTTCGACGGCCTCCACAGGCTGGACCGCCACATGCTGCCCGTGCAGGTCGTGCGCCAAGCCACGGGGGTGCACGGCATCCGCGACACGCTCTCGCTGGGCCTGTACTTCGCGCGTGTGGTGGCCGACACGCACTTCCCGAGCTTTCGCCAGCCGGCCTTGCCCGAGGCAAAAACGCAGAAGCAGATCCGTCGCCTGCCCTGGCAACCCGCGCAAGCCGGTTCGGCCTATGAGGGCCTGGCGTTCGAGCAGTTCTTCTTTCTGCCACCGCCAAGGCCACGGCCGGGCAACGCGACGCCGCCCCAACGGCTGGGTTTGACGCACTTCACGCCCAGCCCCGACGGCAAGGACAAGAACAACAACACCCCACGCCGCGTGGTGCTGATGCTGCACGGCTTTGGCTCGGGCGGCATCCAGTTCACGCACCCCAGCATCCCCAGCCCCATGGCGCCGTGGCTGGCTCGACAAGGCCACGACGTGTGGGTGGGCGAGTTGCGCACCAGCATCGGCCTGACCGACGGTGACCCGCAATGGAGCCTCGACGAGGTCGCACTCAATGACGTTCCCGCGCTCATCGACGAAGTGTTGACGCGCACCGGAGCCACGCAAATCGACATCGTGGCCCACTGCATCGGCTCGGCCATGTTCTGCATGGCCGCGCTCGCCGGCCGGCTGAAGCACGAGCACGGGCCGAGCAAGGTGCGCTCGGCCACGCTCTTGCAAGTCAGCCCGCTGGTGACGCTGCCCAAGCGCAACCGCATGCGCGCCTTCATGGCCGGCCGGCTGCAAAAGATGGCGGGCTTGCGCAAGGTCGAAAGCACCATCGACGCGCAAGACAAAGACAGCGGCAACCACCAGCTCAATCGCCTGTTCACCACCAACCCCTACCCCAAGGGCAGCCGCGGCGCGGCCCGGCTGAGTGGCGACCCCCAGCGCAACCGCTGGCTCACCAATGCCCACCGTTCCGCGGCCGTGTTTGGCCAGTTGTTCCAGTTCGACAAGATGTCGGACGCCGTGCTGCACGACATGGGCGACCTGCTCGGCCCCTGCAACCTCACGACCTACCAGCAAACCGCCTACTTCGCCTACCAGGGACAACTCACCGACCAGGCCGGCGACAACCTCTACGTCACCCCCGAGAACCTGCGCCAGAACTTCGGCTTCCCGGTGTTCTTTGTGCACGGCGGCAAGAACGAGGTCTTCCACCCCAGCGGCACCTGGCAGTCGCTGCAACTTCTGGCCCGGGTGCGCCAAGCCGCGCGACAAGACGTGCCCGCATGGCGGCTGCGGCTCGAGGACTACGGCCACCTCGACTGCGTGGTCGGCAATGGCCTGGGCACGGCCCTGCTGCCCGCCATCCACCACTTCATCCGTGACCCGGACCAGGTGCCCGCCCCAGACGCATCGGGCCTGCCCGCAACAGCCGAAGGTGGCGAACAAAGGCTCCACGCACCAGCCATCGGCCCCTGGCTCGGCGACGTGGTGCCCGACGGCCAAGGTGGCCTCACCTTGAGCATCGCCCTGAAGGCCCGGGACGACCGCCCCCCGGCCACACACCTGGTGCTGGTCATTGCCCCGGATGGCATCGCACCTGCCGGCCCTGGCCTGCTCACCGTGCATTCGCTGGCTCCCGCACCGCCTGCGAACCTGCATGTCTGGCCCGAAGGCGAGTTGATCGTCCGCATGCACATCGCCCGTTCGACCTTGCAACGCGTGAACACGCAACTCGAGGTCTGGGTCCGCACCGCCAACGACGCGGCGGCGGTCGATGGCACGCCAGCGCAAGTCATCGAACGCGCATCGCAACAGCGCGAGCGCGATGCCGAAAAGCGCAACAGGCAACGGCTGAACCCGCTGATCGACCACGTGGTGCTGACCCGCGCGCAGCTCACCCAATACCTGGGCGAAGACAGCGCGGCCACGCCGTTCCGCTTCTTCGTGGGCTGTTGCCGCCAGTCGCCCCTGCTGGCAGACCGCGCCGTGGCCGATGCCGCCTTCCAGGGCATGCTGGCCCTGCACCAGCAACAACCCGCCCAGTTGCTGCTGTTGCTGGGTGACCAGGTCTATGCGGATGTGCCGCCCCCAACACGCGGCGCCGCCGCCAGCCGCCAACGCCACGCTGATGCCTACCGCGAAGCCTGGACGGCCCCGCACCAGGCCGACCTCATGCGCCGCATGCCCGTCGTCATGACGCCCGACGACCACGAGTTCCGCGACAACTTCAACGACTCAACCTGCGATGCCCGGGCCGATGAACATCAGCACGCACGCTCATCCTGGGAACGCTACCAACTCGCCCCCGGGCCGGCCGGGGGCAGCCGCACGGGCGGCTTCCTCACACCCCCGCTGACCCCCACCACCGAGTTCGCATTCGGCAGCCACGACTTCTTCATCTTCGACACCCGCACGGCGCGCAAAGACGAGATCTCGGCCCACCGCAACGGGGCCACGATCGGTTCACCCGACGACTGGGCCCGGCTGTCTGACTGGCTCCAGAAAACCGCTCCATCCCGATCCCCTTGGCGCCCGAGGCTTCTGGCCATGGCCACCCCGGCGTTCCCCGGCTTTGCCCACATGGACGGCCCCCTGGCCGTGCGGGCCGACAACTGGCAGCGCTTTCCGCACGAGCGCAACCGCCTGCTGGCGCTGCTGCAGCAATGGGGTGACGGCCTCACCCTCATTGCCGGCGACTACCACTGCTTCGTCGAAGGCGAGCTCACGCTGCGGCAACACGGGGCGCCAGATGCACGCGTCAAGGTGGTCGTCACCTCGGGCCTGTATTCCCCCTATTCCGTGGCCAACCCCGTTCAAGAGCAACTGCTGCAAACCGAAGCGGGAAGCATCGGCCCCATCACCTGGCACTACCAGCAAAAGAGCTTCCAGACCGGCTCAGGCTTCACTGAACTTGTGGCCACGCCGGGCGCGGCCGTGGCGGTCAGATTTCACCGCGCCTGAGTGCGCGGCCCTCAGCGCGGGTCGCGCACGTAGGGGTTGAAGCGCCGCTCTTCGCCGAAGGTGCTTTCCGGGCCGTGGCCGGGGATGAAGGTCACGTCGTCGCCCATCGGCCACAGGCGCTGCGTGATCGATGCGATCAACGTGTCGTGGTCGCCCTGCGGGAAGTCGGTGCGGCCGATGCTGCCCGCGAACAGCACGTCGCCCACGAAGGCGCGTTGCGAAGTCGGCTCGAAGAACACCACATGCCCCGGCGTGTGACCAGGGCAGTGGCGAACCTGCAACGTGCAGTGGCCAATGCTCACCGTGTCGCCATCGTGCAGCCAGCGTGTCGGCGTGAAGCTTTCGGCCGGAGGGAAGCCGAACATGCGGCTCTGCTGCGGCAGGCCGTCGATCCAGAACTGGTCGGCCTCATGCGGGCCAATGATCGGCAAGCCCCGTTCACGCGCCAAGGTGCCGGTGCCACCGGCATGGTCGATGTGCGCGTGGGTGAGCCAGATCTGTTCGAGCTGAACACCCCGCTGGTCCACCACCTTCAGCAAGGTCGGCAAGTCGCCACCGGGGTCAATGACAGCGGCCTTCATCGTTTCGTCACACCAGACGATCGAGCAGTTCTGGGAGAAGGCGGTGACGGGGACGGTTTGGTAGTGGAAGGCCATGAGAGAAGTTGCGCGTCACAAAGTCTCAAATTTAATTCAAGCAAACACAATGGCCGGCACCTTCCATCACCGCATCCACGCACCTGATCAGCAAGAAAGTTCAGCCGTTCACCGTTCGCACTGAGCCTGTCGAAGTGCAGCGCGACGCTCGAACAGGGCTTCGACAGG
>JAYSYW010000198.1:0-23909 GCA_043727255.1 Rhizobacter sp.
ACCTCGGCCAGTGGCAACTCGTCGTCGTGGTGCAGCAGGAAGGCGCTGCGCTGCGCCAAGGGCAGCTCTTCCAGGCAGGCCAGCAGGCGCACGCCGGCGCGGCGCCAGAAGGCGATGTCTTCGTTGGTGGATGCGCTGGCGGCCGGCCACTGCTGCCAGGCGGTGCCGGTGTCTGCGGGTTCCCAGGGGGCGTCGCCATCGTCGGGCGTGGCCGAGACTTCGCGGCCGCTGCGCCGCCACACGTCGATCACCCGGTGGTTCGCCAGCGTGTACAGCCAGGTGCGAAAGCTCGCGCCTTGCGGTTGCCACCGCGTGCGGTGCTTGACGACGCGCAGCCAGGTGTCTTGGAAGATCTCGTCCGTTTGCGTGGCCAGCGTGGCGCCCAGCAGCCGGCGGATGAATCGGTACAGGCCGGCCTGGTGGCGGTGGTACAGCCGCTCGAAGGCGGCCGAATCGCCACCGGCATAGGCGGCCATCAGCATGTCGTCCGTGGGTTCGGGGCCGGGGTGCATGGGGGTGAAAGTCTGCCTCAAGACTGGGTGATACGCGGGGGGTGGCGCGGCGGGGTGACGTCGCATCAAAAACTTTTCTTCGCCGCGTTTCACCCCATGCGCTGGGCTGCCACGTGTCATGCCGGGTGTGCCCTCATGTTGGAGACCCCGATGAAGCCCTTCCCCTCTCGCCGTGCCGCTTGGCCCTTGGCCGCCCTGGCCGTGTTGCTGATCGCCTGCGCTGGCATCGACCCGCCGCCGGTTCAGGCCGCGAACACGCCCGCCTGGCCGCCGCTCTGGCAAGACACACCCATCGCTGATGGCGACAGCGGCCCGCCCGCGTTCCAGGCGCCGTCTGCCACCCACTGCCGGCGTGAGCCCGGCACCCGCGAACTGCCCGGCGCCAGCGCCCAAAGCACCCGAGCGGCGTCTGCCGAATACAGCAAACGCACGGAGCGTGAACATCACCCGGCCACAGAAGCGCGCCGCATGAAGTCAGCCGCGCCAGCGGGCGTGGCCGCCGCCGAGCTTGCTGCGGACGCCGTGGCCTCCTTCGCCGCACCACCCGGGCCATCCGCACAACCCGCGCCCATGCCCTCGGTCGTGCCCGGCCGCGCGCCGCCACGCCAGCGTCCACCCCATGAACCCGTCACCGCCGCCGTGGTGGACGACAACGCCGACTTTGGCGAATACCTCGCCTACCGCCAACGCAAGGCCGGCCTGCCGGTGCGCGAGCGCGACGTCAGCGAGCGTTACCTGCTCGAAGTGACCGACGCCAAAGGCCGCCCGGTGCACGACGCCGAGGTGGCGGTGCAGCGGCCCGGTGTGGCCGAGCCGGTGATGTGGGCCCGCACCGACACGGCCGGGCGCGTGTGGCTGCAGCCGCGTGTGTTCCTGTCGCCGCAAGGCCTGGGGGGGTTGGGTGAACGCGCGCTCGGTGTGTGGGTGCGCAAGGCCGGCCATGCGGGCCGGGCGACGCTGGTGCGCGGGCAGACCAACGCTGTGCAGGTGCGCCTGGGTGGCCAGCCGGTGGCGGCGGTGCCCCGGCTCGACCTCGTCTTCCTGGTCGACGCCACCGGCTCTATGGGCGACGAGATCGCCAAGCTCAAGCACTCGATGCAGGCCATGGCCCGGCAGATCGCACAACTGCCCGCCCAGCCCGACATCTGCTGGGGCCTGGTGGCCTACCGCGACCGGGGCGACGCCTTCATCACCCGCAGCCACGACTTCACCCACAACCTGGCCGCCTTCCAGGACGTGTTGGCCAAGGTGCAGGCCAGCGGGGGCGGCGACACCCCCGAGGCACTGAACGAAGCCCTGCACGAGGTGGTGCACGGCCTGAGCTGGCGGGCCGACGCGACCCGGCTGGTGGTGTTGGTGGCCGACGCGCCGCCGCACCTGGACTACGACGGCTGCACGTCAACGCCAGCCCTCGCCTGGGAGCAGCAGGTTGACGGCGTGAAGCCGTCGGGCGCCTGCCCGCAATACGACCGCGACATGCAGGCCGCGCTGGCCAAGGGCATCAAGGTGTTCGCGGTGGGCGCCAGCGGGCTTGACCCGGTCGGCGAATACATCTTCCGGCAGATCGCGCAGTACACGGCGGGCCGCTTCGTGTTCTTGACCTACCGCGACGCCGACAACCCCGGCGGCGGCCCCGGCACGAAGACCGTGCACGACGTGAAGCAGTACTCGGTGCAGACACTCGACCAACTGGTGCTGCGCCTGGTGGGCGAAGAACTCGCCCGCCTGCCGCGCGGTTGACGGTGTTTCCCTTAGGGCCAAGGGGTGGCAGAGGGCGGGGTGGCCGGCGTAGGATTCCCCGCATGAAACAACTACTTGTGCCCCTGCGGGCCGCGCTGGTGGCCGGTCTTGTTGCCGTGCTGGCCGGCTGCGGCGGTGGTTCTGACTACGAAGAAGGCGACGGCGACGATGACGTGCCGCCCGAGGTGTCCATCGCCGCCCCGGCGCAGGCCATGGCCGGCGCAACGGTGCGCCTCAGCGCGGCGGCGGCCGACGACTGGAGCGGCATCGAACAAGTCGCTTTCTACCGGGTGGACGGCAGCAACGCCGTGCTGCTGGGCACCGACAGCAACCGACCCTATGAACTTTTGATGGTGGTGCCGAGCGACGGCCGCACGGCGGTCGATGTGTTCGCCTGGGCGCAAGACCGAGAAGGCAATGAGGCCGACAGCGCCGTGCTGCGAATCGCCATCGTTCCTTGAGCGGCCCGGCGCCGGCCCGGGTCAGCCCCAGGCCTCAGGCCACTGCGCGGCTCAACGTGAAGGCGGTGGCGGGGTGGCCGGTGCGCTGGCCGACGACACCGGCACCTCGCACAGCGGCGCGGGTGACGGGCCAAAGCGATTGGCGAAGTCTTTGGCGGTGACGCGGCGGTAAGGCTTGTTGATCGGCTGATCGGCCATCTCGGCGCAGCTGGGGCGGCGGCCCCCGGTCTCAAAGAGCTGGTCGCCACACAGCAGCAGCCCACGCCGGTTGGCCGGCACCACTTGGGGGCAGGTGCTGCGCGACTCGATGCCGCACACCGCCACGTTCACGAGCAGTTCGCCGGACTGTTCACCCCGGATGTGGCCGTAGGTCCGGGGGGCGTCGGCCTTGGACGCGCGCGTCAACGAACCACAGACCTTGGCACCCTTCTGATCAAGCCGGTAGCCATAGCAGGCGTCGGCGAAGTTGTCGCAGTCTTCCCAATGGCCCGCAAAGCCACCGGGGTCAGCGGCGCGTGCGGGTGCCGCCAGGCAGGCCCACAGGCCGATGAACACGATGAGCGCGGGGATGGTGGTGCGAAGGGTCATGCGAGGGATCATGAGAAAGGTCTTCGTCATCGGGGTGTTCATGTCCTGGGCAGGGGCTTGGATATCACCACCAGCCACGCTTTGCGGCGGAAGGCTTCCCACGCGCTGTTCACGCGGTCAGGTGCGCCGGGGTGCAGCCGCCGCCATGGGCGCGTCCGAGCACCAGTGCCTGTCAGCTGCAAGGCACGATCTTGAATTCAACACGCCGGTCGAGCGCATCGACCGCGTTGTCGGTGCCGCTGCCGACGATGTTCTGCCGGAAGCCCATGCCCGTGGCCTTGGTGCGGCTGCCCAGTTCGCTGGCTTCGGCGACCAGCCGCTGGCGGATGGAGCTGGCGCGCTGCATCGAGAGCGCGTCGTTGGCGGCTTCCGAGCCGGTGTGGCTGGTGTGGCCCACGATGCTGAAGCAGGCCTTCGAGCCCTTGGCCTCTTTGGCGATCTGGCGCAGCCACATCGCATAGGCGCCGCTCACCTTGCTGTCTGACCAGAACTCGGTGCTGCCCGGGTTGAACAGGAACTTCACGCCCAGTTCGTTGTAGGCGATGCCCATGGCCACCACGCGGCCGAAGGCGGCTTCGGCCTCGGAGGTGCGGCCGAGCTTGGCGTTGGTGAGGTAGATGCCGTTGACGACGCGCAGCTGTTCGCCGGCCGGCGTGGCCAGCGCGCTGCGGTACTGGCCCAGCGCGTCCTGGTAGCGCTCGGAGTTGTAGAGGTTGGTGGCCTCGTTGATGACGGTCGCAGTGGCGATGCGGTCGAGGTAGAACGAGTCGCCACGCTCACCGGGTGGCGTGGCTGTGGTGCGCACATACCCTTCGATGACCTTGTCTTTCACCAGCACCGGGCTGTCGCGGTAGTAGGGCAGCGGGTTGCTGTCGAGCCCTTCGTCTCGCGCCACCGCCGAGGCTTGCGCCACCACCTTGCCACTGCTCAGCTCGGTGAGGGCGAGGTTGATCCGCTGGGTGGCCTTGCCCTTGTCGCCCTGGTTGCGCGTCATGGTGCCCGTCAGCAGGTACTGCGCCTTGTTCAGGTTGGCTGACAGGAAGGGCAGCACCTCGAACTTGCCGTCGAAGCGCGAGGCGAGCCGGTCGCTGACCTTGCGTTCGAGCAGCTTGGTGGCGGCGGTTTGCTGGCCGCTGGCGGAGTCGAGCATCGGGTCGAGCACGACGGCGCGTTTGGCAATGCCGGCGCTGGCGATCTTCGATTCGACCACCGCCAGGAAGGCCGGCAGCTTTTGCGTCTGCGCGGCCAGGCCGTCGGTGGCTTGGGCCAGCGCCTGCTCGAAGCCCAACTCCTGGGTGACGACGGTGGCCTGCGGCGCGGCGCAACCGGCCAGCAGGGCCGCCAGCACGCAAAGCACGCCACTCCAGGTTGAGGCTGTGGATGACACGGACGAACGACGGAACAGGCTCAGGGCTTGGCTCATTGGCACTCCTTCTTCAGGAAACGGGCTTCCTCGGCCGACAGGGATTCGAGCGAGGCTTTTTGCAAAATTTCGGTGCAGCGCGGCGGGTGGGCTTCGCGGGTGGGTTTGGCGAGCGGGGCCACGGTGGGGCGCGGCACGTCGTCGGTCTTGGCGATGCGCGCGGCGGCGTCGCGGCGCGGTTTGGCGGGGGGCGTGGCTTCGGCGGGGGCCAGCACCACGGGCGCGGGGGCCGGGGTGGCCTGAACTGCCGCTTTCACCACGGGTTCGGGCATCGGTTCAACCGCGCGTTCAACCACACGCTCAACTGCGGGTTCAACCGCTGGTTCAGCAGGCGCGGCCGGTGTGGGCAGGGCCACCGGCACTGCCGGGGCTTCGATGGGGGCAGGTGCGTGGGGTGGGGCGGCCAGCACGGGGCTCGTCGTCGCGATGGCCGGCGGGGCCGCGTCCCAATGCCAGGCCACGACCGCCAGCACGCAGGCCAGCGTCAGGCCGATGCCTGCGGCGGCTGCCGGGCGGCGGCTGCGGGACGGCGGAGGCGGCGCGGGCGCCAGGTCGGTGGCGATCGGCATCCAGGTTTGGGCGGATGCGGGGGCAGGCTGCGTGCGCGGCGGCAGGTCGGGGCCGGTGGATTGCGTGACTGGAGTAAGCGGGGTGAGTGGCTTGGCCGGAGCGACGGCGGGCTGCGGCGCACGGACGGGCGCGGGTTCGGTGGCCGGCTCGCGCAAGGGCGCGGGCGATGTGGTGATCGGCAAATCCACCGACGTGCCGGCATCAAGCAACGCGCGGAACTCGGCCACGCTTTGCGGGCGGTCTTGGGGCTGCACCGCCAATGCGTTGTCGATCGCGCGCAGAAAACTTTCGCTGTAGCGGCCGGCCGCCGCCTGGTGCAGCGGCTGCTGGCGGTCGCCGCCCATCAGCCGTTCGATGGAAGAGGGCGGTGTTTTGCCGGTGATGGCGTAGCGCACCACGCAGCCCAGCGCGTACAGGTCGGTCCATGCGCCTTGCGTCATGGTGGGTGAGTCGCCGTACTGCTCGATTGGCGCGTAGCCGGGCTTGAGCACCACGGTCAGCGCGTGCGTCATGTCGCCGACCACGCGGCGCGCGGCGCCGAAGTCGAGCAGCAGCGGGCCGGTGTCGGTCAGCAAGATGTTGTCGGGCGCGATGTCGCGGTGGAAGCAGTGCGCCGCGTGCATCACGCCCAGCGCGTCGAGCAGGGGTGCGAGCCAACTGCGCAGCGCCAGTTCGCTGGGCGGGTGGCGCATGTCGGCCAGCGCGCGTTTGAGCGTGGGCCCCTGGTAGTAGGGCATCACCATGTAGGCGGTGCCGTTGGCTTCCCAGAAGCGGTAGACCTTCACCAGCGCCGCGTGGTCGAAGCGCGCCAGCAAGCGGGCTTCGTTGACGAAGCTCTTCAGGCCCGCGCGGAAGGTGTCGGCATGGCGGTCGGAGCGCGGCGCCACGGTGGCCGAGCCGTTGGCGCGCGAGGCCAGCGAAGACGGCATGTATTCCTTGACGGCCACCCGGCGTTCGAGTGACGGGTCATACGCCAGGTAGACGATGCCGAAGCCGCCTTCGCCGATCAGGCCGAGCACCTCGAACTCGTTGAGCCGCGTGCCTTCGGGCAGCGTGTGGCCGAACAGCGAGGAGCTGGCGACGAAGTCTTGCCGGCCCGTGGGCGTGCCTGGCGCGGGCCGGGCAACGGTGCGCTCGTCGTCGGAGTCGTCGAGAGAGGGCTGGGTCATGGCGATGGGTGCGCCCACGCGGGGCAGTCAACCCAAGGCGGGTGGCCACGTGGCGAGCGCCCGATTGTGGCGCGATCAAACCCCGGGCGGCACCCCCAAAAGGCCCGGGCGTCCCCCTCAACTCGGCAGGGTCGGCGGGCGGGACCTGCCGGTGTCAGGCGGGCGCCAGAACCGTGAGCAGCCAGCGGTTCAGGTCGGCGATTTCTTCCATGCACACCGAGTGCTGCATCGGGTATTCATGCCATTCCACCGGGTGGCCCAGCGCGACCAGTGCGTCACGCGTGGCCGCGCCCCGGGCCATGGGTACCACCGGGTCTTGCTGGCCGTGGGCCAGGAAGACCGGCAGGTCGGCGTTGGCGGGGGCCCGCTCGGCGGCGGTTTTGGCCGCCAGGGGCAGGTAGCCCGACATGCCCACCAGCCCGGCCAGCCGTTCGGGGTGGCGCAGCCCCGCCAGCAGCGTCATGGCGCAGCCTTGCGAGAAGCCGGCCAGCACGATGCGCGACGCCGGAACGCCGCGCGCGCGTTCACGCTGAATCAGGGCGTCGATGCCTTCTTGCGAGCGGCGCAGGCCGGCTTCGTCTTCGCCGCGTGCGGTGAGGTCGGGGCCGAAGATGTCGTACCAGGCCGGCATCACATAACCGCCGTTCACCGTGACCGGCATCGAGGGCGCGTGCGGCAGCACAAAGCGCACCGGGCCGATGGCGCTGAGCTTGAGCGCTTCGCAGACGGGCACGAAGTCGTTGCCGTCGGCGCCCAGGCCGTGCAACACGATGAGGCTGGCGGTCGGGTTGGCCGCGCTTTGCAGTTCGATGGCGTCGAGCATGTGAGGCTTTCTCGGGAAGGGTCAGGCCGGGCGCAGCGTCACGGCCAGCGGGGTGGCGCCGGTGGCGATGGCCAGCAGGCGGTCGATGTTGGGGTGCTTGCCGGGGTGGGCGCGGGCGTCGGCGGTGTGTTCGGCGTAAAGCGCCAAACCTTCGGTGGCGGCTTCGGCGGTCAGGCTGCCGAAGCGCTGGGCCAAGGCCGCGTACACCGCCACCGAACCGGCTTGGCCGGGTTTGTTGTCGATCGAGGCGACCGTGCGGCCCTCGGCATCGACCAGGTCGAGCCCGGCCAGGTGGGTGACGGCGGGGAGCTGCTGCAGGTTGTCGGCGAAGGCCATGGCGTCAATCGAAAAACAGAGGAACCGGCGATTGTGCCGGCGGTACATGAAGCGCCGGCCCCTCACCAGCCACGTGCCGCTTCGGTCAAGGCGTGGATCAACAGCCCGATCAGCCCGCCGACCAGCGTGCCGTTGATGCGCACGAACTGCAGGTCGCGGCCGATGTTGAGTTCGAGTTCGCGCGTGAGCTCTTCGGTGTTCCAGCGTTCCACCCGGCCTTCGATGTAGCGGCGGATGTCTTCGCGGTAGCGGTCAATCCAGGCCGGCGCGGCGGCCTCCACCTGCGTGTTGATCCACTGGCGCATGGCGGCGTCGGCGCCGAGCTTGTCGCCCAGGCTCAGGGCCGCGTCGGTGACCTGCTGGCGCAGCGTGGAATCGGGCTTCGTCAGGTCGGCCTGCAGCCAGCCCAGCACCTCGCCCCACAGGCCGTGCAGGTAGGTGGCGAGCTGCGGGTGCGCGAGTGCCTCGTTCTTCAGCGTTTCGCCCTTGAGCTTGAACGCGGGGTCGGTTTTCAGCCGCTCGATCACATCGGCCACGAAGGCGTCGAAGCGATGGCGCAGCGGGTGGGCCGGGTCTTCGCCCAGTTCGGCGATCAGCTTCGCCACGGCGCTGACGATCTTGCGCGTGGCGGCGCGGCCGGCCAGGTTGTCGAGCCCCACGTAGCGCAGGTACGTCAACTCAGCGGCAATCGCGTCGGCCAGGTGGGTTTGCAACGCCTCGTCGTCGAGCTTGCGCGCCACCTGCACCAGCATGTCGTCGAGCAGCGCCTGGTGGCGGCTGTGCGCGGTCAACGCGTCGAGCAACTGGCCGGCCAGGGTGGACACATCGACCTGCTCCAGCCGCGCCAGCAGGGTGTCGCGCACGAAGCGGCGCACGCGATCGTCGTCAAGCGCCGTGAGCCCGTAGCGCAACACCGATGCCAGGTGCTGGCCCACCTGCGCCGCGTTGGCCGGCTGCGCCAGCCACTCGGCCAGGCGCCCAGCCGGGTCGAACGACTTCAGCTTGTCCATCACCTGGGCCGTGCCCAGGAAGTGGTTGCAGATGAAGCCGGCCAGGTTGCGGCCGATGCGCGCCTTGTT
This sequence comes from Rhizobacter sp., assembly GCA_043727255.1. Lineage (GTDB taxonomy): Bacteria > Pseudomonadota > Gammaproteobacteria > Burkholderiales > Burkholderiaceae_C > Rhizobacter. The sequence continues at coordinate 8,702 of JAYSYW010000198.1, forward strand.
GCGCGGAATGATGGCCGTGTGCGGAATCGGCAGGCCCATCGGGTGGCGAAACAGCGCCACCACCGCAAACCAGTCGGCAATGGCGCCGATCATCGCGGCCTCGGCAAAGGCCGACACATAGCCCCAGGCAGGGTGATGCGCTTCAAGCGCGCTGGCCACGCCGTACAGCAGCGCGGCCAGGGCCAAGAGGCCGAGCGCCAACCGCTTCATGGTGCGCAGGCCTTGGGCCAGATCGGGGGTGGGGTTCACGGGTCAGAGTGTGGTGCACACCACAAGGGTTGCGCGCATGCGGGGCCATGCGCGCTTTCTACAATGCCGCGCTCCACTCTTCTTTCGGCATCTGCCGGGGTTTCATGCCAGACGCCAGCCCCTCCACCGCCCGCGCAGACCACGCCGCCCTCGACCGCTTCGTCAGTGAGCTGGAACAGGCGCTCGCCGCCCGCAGCTTCGTCAAGCTGGTGCTGTCGAAACACCGTGGCACCGAGCCCGACCTGCAGCGCCTCACCGTGCGCGAGGTGACGCTGCGCGAGCAGCCGCACCTGTCGTTCCTGTTCACCCACACCACGCGCGACATCACCAAGAACCTGCCACTGCCCGAAGCGCTGGCCTTCTTGCGCGACCAGCTCGGCGCGCAGTTCGGCCAAGCCCACCTGCTGACCACCGACGAAGACCTTCAGCTGTTGAGCAGCAAGAAGGGCAAACACAGCCTGCTGCGCCAGGCCGCGCGGCGCGACGAAGCGCCGGCCGGCCACGACCGCGAAAAACACCGCTTCGTTGAACTCGATCGGCCCTTCCTGGCCGCGCTGGGCGTCACCAGCGCGCAGGGGCAGTTGATCCCGGCGATGTCACGCAAGTGGAAGCAGATCAACAAGTTCGTCGAGGTGTTCTCGCACGCGCTGGAGGCGTCGCCCCTGGCCACGGCCAAGCGGGTGAACGTGGTCGATTTCGGCTCCGGCAAGGGCTACCTCACCTTCGCCGTGCACGACCACCTGAAGGCCAAGGGCGTGGACGCGCGCGTCACCGGCGTCGAGTTGCGCCCCGACATGGTGGCGCTGTGCAATGCGGCCGCCACGAAGCTGGCCTTGGGCGGCTTGCGCTTCGAGCAGGGCGACGTGCGTCACTACACGCCCGAGGCGCTGAACGTGATGATCGCGCTGCACGCCTGCGACACCGCCACCGACCACGCCATTCACCTGGGTGTGCGGGCCGGGGCCGACATCATTCTGTGTTCGCCCTGCTGCCACAAGCAGATCCGCCCCCAGCTGCTGAGCCCGCACCCGTTGCGGCCCATCTTGCAGCACGGTGTGCACCTGGGCCAGGAAGCCGAAATGCTGACCGACGGCCTGCGGGCGATGCTGCTCGAATGGTGCGGTTATGAGACCCAGGTGTTCGAGTTCATCTCTCTCGAACACACCAACAAGAACAAGATGATCCTGGCCGTCAAACGCGCCGCCGGCATCAACGACGCCGCACGGCAGGCGCTGATGTCGCAAATCCAAGACATCAAGGGTTTCTACGGTATTCGAGACCACTGCCTGGAAAGCTTGCTGCTCGCCGCCACAAAGCCCTTTTGACGGCTCGCTCACGAGGCCGTACGCAAGCGTGAAATTTGTCTCTCTCGCGACAGGTGGTTGCGGGGCGTACGGGTTGTAAGCAATACATTTTTTGGCGCAATTTCCCTAGACTCTCGCCCCATGGCCCGGCAGTCCCAGGCGCGACCTTTCGGAGAAAAAATGAAGCTTTCAATTTTCACGGCGGCTTTCGGGCGCTGGGCCACCTGCCTTGCAGTGGTGTCAGCCCTGGCAGCTTGCGGCGGCGGTGGTGATGGCGGCGACCCGGTTGTCGCCACCACCTCGGGTTCGGTGGTCGGCAACGCAGGGGCCGCGTCCAATTCGTACCTGGGCATTCCTTACGCCGCCCCACCCGTGGGGCCCCTGCGCTGGGCTGCGCCCGCCGCACCCACCGCCTGGAACGACATCCGCCAAGCGCGTTCGGTTGGCAGCCACTGCGCGCAGCCGGCCACGGGCTTCGGTGCCGTCTCGACCAGCGAAGACTGCCTGTACCTGAACGTCTACACCCCCAAGACCCCCGGCCCGCACCCCGTGATGGTGTGGATCCATGGCGGCGCCTTCTACCTGGGCCTGGGCAGTGCCTACAACCCGCAGCGCCTGGTTGACCAGGGCATGGTGGTCGTCACCCTCAACTACCGTCTGGGCGCATTGGGCTTCATGTCGCACTCGGCGCTGTCAACTGAGCAAGGCGGCAAGTCGGGCAACTACGGCCTGATGGACCAGCAAGCGGCTTTGCGCTGGGTGCAAAGCAACATCGCCAACTTCGGCGGCAGCAAAGACAACGTGACGATCTTCGGTGAATCGGCTGGCGGCTTCAGCGTGCACTCGCACCTGGCCTCGGCGGGTTCGACCGGGCTGTTCCACAAGGCCATCATCATGAGCGGCGCCTATGCGCTCGATGGCCAAGACACACTCACTGCCGCTGAGGCCAAGGGCGTGACCGTTGCTGCCACCGCCTCGGGCGGCTCCACCTGCACCACCCTCGCCTGCTTGCGCGCGCTGCCGGTGTCGGCCCTGCTGGGTGCGCAATCGGTGGCCTGGCCCTCGGGTCCGATCCCGTCGGTGGACGGCACGGTGCTGGCGACCTCGGTCAAGGCCAGCTTGACAGCGGGCACCTACAACAAGGTGCCGGTGATCCAGGGCACCACGCAAGACGAATGGCGTCTGTTCGTGGCTTTGGACGAAGTGACGCCCACGAGCGTCGCCACGCCTTACAAGGGCGCGGCGCTGAACAGTGGCAACTACGCGGCGGCGATTGCGGGCACCTTCCCCTTCCTGGCGCTCAACCCGAGCACCATCCCTGGGCTGATCGCTCACCCCACCTTGTCGCCGTACCGCACGTCGGCCTACAGCAACAGCCCGAGCCTGGCTCTGGCTGCGCTGGGAACCGACTTGCTGTTCAGCTGCAACGCCCGTGTGTCGTCGAAGCTGCAAAAAGCCAACAACGCGGTTTACGCCTACGAATTTGCCGACCGCACGGCGCCGCCGGTGAGCTTTGCACCAGCGACGATCTCGTTCCCGCGGGGCGCAGAACACACCAGCGAGCTGGCCTATCTGTTCGACCTGTCGGGCAAGACGCTGACCGCACCGCAAGCTGCGGTCGCGACCACGATGGTTGGCTACTGGACCCGCTTCGCCCGCACCGGCAACCCGAACACCACCACCGCGCCCACGGCATGGCCGGCTTTCGGAGCCAACGACAGCGTGCTGACCTTCAACGACGTCGGCACCACTCTGGCCAGTGATGCAGCCTTCGCCGCAGCCCACAACTGCGCCGCCTGGACGCCATCGGTGTCGGAAGCCGCCACCACGGCCACCGGCTCGGTGGTCGGTACCGGCAGCACCACGATGCGCAGCTTCCGGGGCATCCCTTACGCCGCGGCACCAGTCGGTGCCCTTCGCTGGGCGCCCCCGGCCGCGCCTGCGGCCTGGACGACCCCCCGCGCTGCCACCGCTTTTGGCAACCACTGCCCGCAAAGCGCCTCGCTGGGTTCCGGTTCGACCACTGAAGACTGCCTCTACCTCAACGTGTTTACCCCCACCACGACCGGCCCGCACCCGGTCGTGGTGTGGTTCCACGGTGGCGCCTTCGTGGGCGGCACCGCAGCCACCTACGTGCCGACCGCGCTGGTGGGTCAAGACACTGTGGTCGTGACCGTCAACTACCGCATCGGCGCGCTGGGCTTCCTGGCCCATCCCGCGCTGAGTGCGGAAGGCGGCGGCTCTTCGAGCAACTACGGCTTGATGGACCAGCAGCAGGCGCTGCGCTGGGTGCGAGACAACGTCGCGAACTTCGGCGGCAACGCGAGCAACGTGACGATCATGGGCGAGTCCGCTGGCGGTTTCAGCGTGATGTCGCACCTGGCCTCATCGACGAGCGTCACCCCTGCGCCGTCGATGCCGTCCACCGGCCTGTTCCACAAAGCCATCGTGCAAAGCGGTGCGTACTCGACCGGCCAGCTGCCACTTGCCACCGCCTACACCGCATGGCAAGCCGTGCCGACCGCCGGTTCGTGCAGCACCACGGGCACCGATGCAGGCACCGCAGCCTGCCTGCGCAGCATGTCGGTTTCCGCCGTGCTGACGGCGCAGGCCACGGCCTTCCCGAGCGGCCCGCAGCCCATCAACGACGGCCGTGTGCTGACAGGTTCGGTGCTGCCGATCATCGCGGCCGGCACGCACAACCGGGTGCCCGTACTCCAGGGCACCACGCGTGACGAATGGCGTTACTTCGCGGCGTCGAGTGAACTGTCTTCGGGGGTGGCGCTGAACAGCACGACCTACCCGCTGGCGGTGACGGGGCTCTTCGGTGCGCCGACCGCCAACGCGCTGTTGCCGCTGTACCCGGTGGCGAACTACGCCAATGCCGCTGAAGCCTACGGCGCCCTGGGCACCGACGCCATCTTCGCCTGCAACGGCCGCAACTCGTCGCTCGAACTGAGCCAGCACGCCTCGGTCTACACCTACGAGTTCCGCGACCGCACCGCACCGCCGCCCCTGCCGACGACGGGCGTGGGTGGCCCGTTGAGCTTCTCGCAAGGTGCGGCGCACGCGTCAGAGCTGACCTACCTGTTCTCGATGAGCACGCGCGGCGCACTCAACACTGAGCAGCAGGTCTTGTCGGCCACGATGACGCGCTACTGGGCACGCTTTGCCCGCGCTGGCAACCCGAACGGCGGCACCGACGCCACCTGGGCGCCGTTCACGTCGACCAGCCCGCTGTACCAAGGCCTGGACGTGGCCTCGGCCAGTGGCGTGGCGGTGTTGCCCGCCACGACGTTCTCGGCAAACCCGGCCAATCTGCCAGGCTCGCACTTCTGCACGACCTATACCGCGACGCCCTGAGCCTCGCGCGGCCCGCGCCCTTTGGGGCCGGGCCACCCCTCAAAGCCCGCCGCCTGGCGGGCTTTTTTACGTGCTGAGCCGCAAGTTTTCGGCACACATTTCCCGCTGAACGCCACCCGCTGATGCTTGCTGGGCCAGCGACCGGGAGCGCCCTTTGCCCTAAGTGAATCAACGAAGCCGCGCGGTGCGGTCGGTGGACGGTGAGGGCCATGCACATTCCGTTTTGGAACAGAAAGGCGTTACCTGCTGAACAGGGCCTGCGTCTGGTTTCGGCCCTGATGGACGGCAGCCGGCGTTGTGTGATCACCACGCGCTCCGAGGCAGGCGAGCCGCATTCGCGCAAGCTGCGGTTCTCGAACTATTCGGTCGAAGGCGCGCCCGCGCTTCTGTTTCTCATCCCCAAAGACGGCGACATCGCGCACGACATCGCGCGCGACCCAAGCCTGGTGCTGTCAGTGCTTGACCCGCGCAGCGCGCGCCTCATCCATGTCGAAGGTCTTGGCGCGCTGTTCGACGGCCACCACAGCCCGGCCTATCTGGACCCGAGCGTGCGAGCACCGCAGCTGAACGTCATTGCGGGCGAGGTTGATTTCGTGCTGCTGCGAGTCGAAATTCAGCAAATCGATGGCCATGTGGCCGAAACGCAGCCGCCGATCGATGTGGACCTCCAACCCACAGGCCCACGCCGCGGCGCCGCGTTCTTCAAGGCCTTTCGCATTTGAACCGGCCTTGGGCCGCAAGACGCTCGCACGTCAGCGCGCGGCTCCCAAGGGTTCCGAGCGTGCGGGTGCAGCCACCGCATGTGCTGGCCGCTGTCGGCCCTGGTGAGACCCGAAGGTGTGGGCGTAGACCCAGGTGAACTCGGCCCCCATCAGGAAGATCTGCGCCGAGTAGTAAACCCACACCAGCACCACCGCCAGCGAACCCGCCGCGCCAAAGCCCGAGGTGACGCCGCTGGTGCCGATGTACAGGCCAATCAAAAACTTGCCCAAGGTGAACAGCAGCGCCGTCACCGCTGCGCCCACCCACACATCGCGCCAAGCCACGTACACCCGCGGCATCAGCTTGTAGATGAGCGCAAACATCGCCGTTACCAGCAGAAAGCTGAGCAAGAAATCCAACGCTTGCGCCACCGAAGTCCAAGCCGCCAGCGCCGGTGCCCACCACCGGCCCAGCGCCGACAACGCGGCATTCAGCACCAGCGACACCATCAGCAAGAAGCCGATGCCCAGCACCAGGCCGAACGACAGCACCCGCGCGCGCACCAGGCTCCACATCCCGCTGCTGCGCGTGCGGGCCGGTGCGCGCCAGATGCGGTCCATCGCGTCTTGCAACTCGGCGAACACCGTGGTGGCGCCGATCAGCAGCATCACCACACCGGCCACGGTGGCCCATGCGCCCTCGGTCGGTTTGTTGACGCTTTGCAGCAGCGCCTGGATGGCGCTCGCGCCGTCCTCACCCATCAGGCCCCGCAGTTGGCCAAAGATTTCACCCGTGGCGGCCTCTTCACCGAACACCAGCCCCGCCACAGAGATGACGATCAACAGCAGCGGCGCCACCGAGAACATCGTGTAGTACGCGAGCGCCGCGCCCATGCTGGGCGCGTAGTCGTCCGACCACGACTGGGCAGCTTCCTTCAGCAACTGCCAAGCCATCTTCGGCGTCATGGTGCGGCGTGGACTTGGCTGATGTCAGTCATGTTGCAAGTGACGTGGCGGAAAATCCAGAGGCCGGCCACCTCAGAAGGCGCGTGGTGGCGAGCGACGTGTGGCAGTCACGCCAAGTGCGGCGTGGCGCGCTCGCCAAGCGCGGTACAGCGAGGCGGCCAAGCCCGAAGAGATGGCGAACACAAGAGCTTTGCGCAGCATGAGGGTCTCCTTGATCCGACGGGCGGGCGACATGCCCACCCCAGGTAAAGAGCTTAGGAAGCACGGCCCGCCGCGTCAGTCGGTGCGGGCCGGGAACGCATGTCGGCACTGTCCGACAGCCCCGGCCCGGCGGGCGCTTTCCGCCGGGCTTCCACGGTTTCTTCTCTGTTGATATGATGGTCGTCATCCAATCAACCGACGGAGAGCCCCCATGTCCAACGCCACCCACGACACCGCCACCGCCGTGATCGCCGGATACGTTCGCACCCCCTTCCATTTCGCCAAGAAGGGCAAGCTCATTGGGGTGCGCCCCGACGACCTGGCCGCCGTGGCGGTGCGCGCGCTGGTGGCGCGCACGCAGGTCGATCCGAAGCACGTTGAAGACGTGATCCTGGGCTGCGCCTACCCCGAAGCTGAACAGGGCGACAACATGGGCCGGCGTGTCGCGTTGCTGGCCGGCCTGCCGAACGAAGTGGCCGGCACCACGGTGAACCGCTTCTGCGGCTCGGCGATGACGGCCATCCACATCGCCGCCGGGCAAATCGCGCTTGGTGCGGGCGAGGTGTTCATCTGCGGAGGCGTCGAGTCGATGACCCGCGTGCCGCAGGGCGGCTTCACACGCTCGCACAACCCGCTGCTCAACACGCCCGAACTCAACGCCTACATCAGCATGGGCGAAACGGCCGAAAACGTGGCCACGCGCTACAAGGTCGCCCGCGCCGACCAAGAGCAGCTGGCGTTGGCCTCGCACCAGAAAGCCGCCAGCGCGCGGGCTGCGGGCCGCTTGAACGACGAGATCGCACCCGTCACCACACCCGAAGGCGAAGTGGTGGACGCCGACGGTTGCATCCGCCCGCAGACCACGCTCGAAGCGCTGGTTGGCCTGAAGCCGGCCTTCCGTGAAGACGGCGTGGTGACGGCCGGCACCGCTTCACCGCTGACCGATGGCGCGGCGATGGTGCTGGTGTGTTCAGCCGCCTATGCGAAGCGCCATGGCCTGCCGGTGCTGGCGAAGATCATCGCCACCGCCGTGGCCGGTTGCCCAGCCGACATCATGGGCATGGGCCCGGTGCCGGCCACCCGCAAGGCGCTGCAGCGCGCCGGGTTGTCGATCGACCAGATCGACGTGGTCGAGATCAACGAAGCCTTCGGCAGCCAGGCCTTGGCCTGCCTGCGCGAGTTGGAAATCCCGATCGAGAAGGTCAACCTCGACGGCGGTGGCTTGGCCATCGGCCACCCGCTCGGCGCCACCGGCGCGCGCATCACCGGCAAGGCGGCGCAACTGCTCAAGCGCGAAGGCAAGCGTTATGCGCTGGCCACCCAGTGCATTGGCGGTGGGCAGGGCATTGCGACCATTCTGGAAGCGGTGAATTAAGCGCTGATCTTGAAGCGCTGACCTGAAACGTTATTCACGCGGCGCAGCCGGCAACCCCAGCCGCTTGCGCAGCGCGTGGCGCGAGGCCCGCAAGATGTCGGCCGAACGGGCCGGGTCGGCGATCGAACGCGCCAGCACCATCGCCCCCACCAGTTCAGACAGCACCGACACCGCCATCAGCCCCGGCTCGTCGTGCCCCAGCGCTTGCAGCCGCTGCGCAATGGCGGTGGTCACACGCGCCGCGCCGCGCTCGAAGGCTTCGCGGGCGGGCGCATTCAGACGCGGCAGGTCGGCCGACAGCGTGGGCAGCGGGCAGCCCTGCTCGCGCTGGTCGCGGTGCGGGGCCGACAGGTAAAAGCCCACATAGCGTGCCAGGCCCTCGGCCGGTGGCTGGCCCGCCATCAGCGCGTCGATCTGTTCCAGCGCCTCGTCGAACATCTGGTCAATGGCCTGCACCAGCAGTTCTTCTTTCGACGCGAAGTGGGCGTAGAAGCCGCCATGCGTCAACCCGGCCTTGGCCATGATCGCGGCCACCGCCACGCGGTCGGGCCCGTGCGCGCGAATGGCGGCGGCGGCTTCTTTCAAGACCCGGGCACGGGTGCGCTGCTTGTGTTCGGCGTCGTAGCGCATCAGGGCTTCCTTCGATCAGGTCTTGGAATGATGGGCGTCATGTTAACGGAGCCCGCCACCATGAAAAAAGGGCTTGCCTCGCGGCAAGCCCTTTTTGCGTTCCAGGCCGGGCCCGGAATGAAGTTCAAAGTGCGGTTCAGTCGAACGTTCAGGCGGTGCGCTTGAACTGCATCGACTTGATTTCCAGGAAGTCTTCCAGGCCGTACTTGCCGAACTCGCGGCCGTTGCCCGACTGCTTGTAGCCGCCGAACGGGGCTTGCATGTTGAAGCCACCGCCGTTGATGTCGACCATGCCGGTGCGCATCTTGAGCGCCACTTCCCTGGCACGCTCGTCGGTACCGGCCCACACGCCACCCGACAAACCGTAGATGCTGTTGTTGGCAATCGCCACGGCGTCGGCTTCATCCTTGTACGTGATGATCGACAGCACCGGGCCGAAGACTTCTTCTTGCGCCAGGCGCGAGTCGGGCTTCACGCGGCCAAACACGGTGGGCTTCACGTAGAAGCCCTTCTTGTCCAGGCCTTCGGGGGCGCCATGGCCACCGCACAGCAGTTCGGCGCCTTCGTCGAGGCCGATCTGGATGTATTCCTGCACCGTGTCTTGCTGCGACTTCGAAGCCACCGGGCCCATGGTCGAGGTTTCCTCGAACGGGTCGCCGACCTTGTAGGCCTGCGTCACCGCCACGGCGATCTTGGCCACTTCTTCGTAGCGGCTTTCAGGCACCAGCATGCGGGTGTGCGCCGTGCAGGTTTGGCCGGCGTTCAAGAAGCAAGCCTGCACCGAACCCTTCACGGCGGTGACCATGTCGGCGTCGTCAAGGATCACTGAGGCCGACTTGCCGCCCAATTCGAGCGCCACGCGCTTGATGGTCAGGCCGGCTTGCGCCGAGATGCGGCGGCCTGCGCCGGTGGAGCCGGTGAACGAGACCATGTCCACGTCGGGGTGGCTGACCATTGCTTCGCCCACCACCGTGCCACGGCCGGTCACGAGGTTGAACACGCCGGCCGGCAGGCCCGCTTCATGAATCACCTCAGCCAGGATGAACGCGTTCAGCGGCGTCACGTCGGCCGGCTTCAACACAATGGTGCAACCTGCGGCCAGACCGGCCGCGACCTTGGCGCCGATCTGATGCAGCGGGTAGTTCCACGGCGTGATGGCGGCGACCACGCCCACCGCTTCGCGCACGATGGTGGAGTGGCCGGCTTGTTCTTCCCAGTGGAAAGACTCGACCAGCTTCGCGTAGTACTTGAACACCGCGATCGGCGAGCCGGCTTGGATGGGCAGCGACTGCTTCAGCGGCATGCCCATTTCCGACGTGATGGTGCGGGCGATTTCAGCCGCGCGCGCCTTCAGGCCTTCGTGGATCTTCATCAGGTAAACGCCACGCTCGGTCGGCTTCAGGCTCGACCAGGCTTCAAACGCGCCCTTGGCGGCCGCGACGGCGCGGTTCACGTCTTCGGCGGTGCCACGCACCACGCTGGCAATGGTGTCGCCGTTCGACGGCGAGATCACAGAGCCCGGGGTTTCGTTGCCGGCGCTGGGGACCCACTGCCCCCCGATGTACAGCTTGTCGTGATTGATCATTTGGAGTCTCGTTCGAAGTGAGGTTGATCGGGGGCGGGCCGTGTCGCTCAAGGCGCAGCGCGGCGGCGCGCGGAGGCCGAATTTTATTGGAACACGCCACCCCGCGCCGTCACCTGGGTTGCAGTGGGAATTTCTCCATGCGCGGGCGTCTTTACCGGCCGTCACCGTGGCCCTTGGCCACCAGGCCCCCCTAGGTTCGCTGGGCAAAACGCGGCATGTGCGCCGCTATGCTGGCCCCAGAACAGAAGAAGAGTGGAGGCAGGTGCGAGACATGGACATTCTGGTTGTTGACGATGACTTCGGGTCTCGCGTCGGCATGGCACAGACGCTGAAAGAATTTCACCCGCAGGCAAACGTGCACCAGGCGGCGTCGTTGAAGCGGGCCGTGGCCGTGTTGTCCGACGTGCCCGAGATGCGGCTGGTGCTGCTCGATTTGAACCTCGAAGACAGCCGGGGCATCGCCACGCTGCGCACTTTGAAGCAATGGTGCGAGTCGAACGACTGCAACCCGCGCATCGTGATCGTCTCGGGCGCGGCCGACCTCGACGAGAGCCTGATCCCCGAAGCCCTTGAACACTGCGCCACGGGCTTCATCGCCAAAAGCACAAGCGTCGAGGTCTTTCGCCTGGCGATCGACCTCACGTTGGCCGGCAGCCTCTACATCCCCGAGTGCTACCTGCGGTCACGGCACAAGGGCGCGCCAGCGTCGGCTGAAGACCCCACGTTCACCACCCGCGAGCGGCAAGTGGCCGCGTTGCTGATCCAGGGGCTGACCTACAAGCAGATCGCCCGGCGCCTGTCGGGGCCCGACAAGCCGATGTCCGACCACACCGTGCGCGTGCACGTGCAGCGCATGGCCTGGAAGCTGCGCCTCACCGATGCCGGTGAAAGCGATGGCCTGGCGGCCAAGGGGGCGGTGCTGGCGGCCTTTGCCGACCAGCGCATGCGCCTGGCGCTGGCCGACTGAGCGGGCGCCCGACGATGCGCTTCGACCTCGGCTTGCTGAAGCTGTGGCGCGACCGCCCCGAGCGCAACGCCATCCTGCAAGAGCTCGGCGCACGTTCGCTCTACGAAGGCCTTGGAGCCGAGAACGAACGCGAGCGCGAGAAGCTGCTGCAAATCCGCATCGTGATGACCAGCACCAAGGGCATCTACACGGGCATGGTCGCGGCGGTGCTGGTCGCTGTCGCGGCGCAATCGCAATTGACGGGCACCTGGTTCCAGACAAACGTGGTGCCCTGGGTCTGGTGCGCGCTGATGTTGCTGGGCCTGTTCACCGGGAGCCGCATCGAACAACGGTTCAGGCGCCTCAAGAACGCCCAGGCGCAGCGGCGCCAAGGGTTGAAATTCATCGGCTTCTCGGTCTACTGCGCGGCGATGTGGGGCACCACGTCATGGGTGCTTTTGCCCGGCAAGACGGCCATGTATGAGTTCTTTCTGATCGCTGGCGTGGCGCTGGTCATGATGGGAACGGCCGGCGCACAGGCTGTCTACCGGCCTCTGGTGCTGAGCTTCGCGGTGCCCGTGTCGGTGATCTTCTCCGCCGGTCTGCTGCGTTTCGAAGACACCCTCCATGTGCTGATGGGCGTGGGCATCGCCTTGCTGTCCGTCACCATCGTCGCCTTCACCAAGGTGCAGGAAGACGCGGTGAAGGCCGCCATTCGGCTCGGTTTCGAGAGTGAACGCCTGTTGCTCGAACGCACCGAGCAGCAGGCGCTGATCGAGCAGGCACGCTTCGAAGCCGAACACGCCAACGCCAGCAAAACCACCTTCCTCGCGGCCGCCGGGCATGACCTGCGCCAGCCGATGCATGCGCTGGTGCAGTACGTCGGCCAGCTCAAGCGGCACAACCGCGATGCCTCTCTCGACGACACGGTGCACCGCATCGGCAGCTCGCTGGACGCGATGCAAGACCTGCTCGACTCGATCCTCGAAGTCTCCAAGCTGATGATGGGCGCCGTGCGGCCGGTGGTGAGCAGCTTTCCGCTGGCACGGGTGCTCGACCGGCTCGACGTGCAACTCTGGCCGATGGCCCAGCAAAAGGGCCTTGAGCTGAAGCTCATCACCGACGACTCCGTGGTCGAAACCGATGAAGTGCTGCTGGAACGGATTCTTCGCAACCTGGCGCTCAACGCCATTCGCTACACACCGGCCGGTGGTGTGCGCGTGCGCTGCCGGCGCCGTGGCGCGGTGGTGCGCGTGCAGGTCTGGGACAGCGGCGTCGGCATCGCCCACGAAGAGCGCGAAAACATCTTCGAGACCTTCTATCAAATTGGCAACGTTGCCCGCGACCGCCACAAGGGCCTCGGCCTCGGGCTGTCGCTGGTCAAGCAGTTGAGCGATCTGCTGGCCTGCCGCATCCACCTGCGCTCGGTGCCGGGCAAGGGCACCATGTTCGCGATCGACGTTCCGCTGGCCAGCGTGCACAGCGCCAGGCCGGCCGACCCCGAGGCGCCGCCCCGGCCCGACTTCGTGCGTGGCGCCACCGTGCTGGTGATCGACGACGACAAAGCCAGCCTCGACGCCACCGCCAGCACCCTGCGCGCATTTGGCTGCGAGGTGCTCAGCGCCATGGATGCTGGCGGCGCCGTCGAGCTGCTGGAGCAGCGGGGCTGCATGCCGCAACTGGTGTTGTCTGACCACCGCCTGGCCGACGGCGAGAACGGCATCGGTGCCATTCAAGCCGTGCTGGCCCAACAGCGCGCGCAGTTCGGCGACGACGTCGAAGTGGCCGCGATGCTGCTGTCGGGCGACACCGCGCCGCAGGTGCTGCACGCTGTGCAGCGCGCCGGCTACACCATGCTGCACAAACCCTTGAAGCCCGACGCGCTGTACCGGGCCATCAACGACACGCTCGAACGTTTGGCCACCACTGCTCCGGGTTGAGCGGCGGCGCCTTGTCGCGGCGAAGTTGCCTTGGGTCGATTGATACCCCGCCATATCCCACGACACCCCACGACACCCCGCGATGCCCACCCGTGAAGCCTCAAAACCAATTGCCGCCAGAGCCTGGAACATGACACACGCCATGCACGTAGACCCCGCCACCCTGCAGCGGCTCATCAATGAAACCGAGAGCCCGCTGCTGATTCACTTCACGGCCGACTGGTGCGGCCCCTGCCAGGGCATGGCGCCCCATCTGGAAGCCTTTGCGAAAGCCCGCGCCCACGACCTGCCGGTCGTCAAGGTGGACATTGACGAGCACCCCGAAGTGGCCGCCCGGTTCATGGTGCGATCCGTTCCCACGCTGATGCTGCTGCACGATGGCCGCGTGCTGGCGCTTCATACCGGCGCCTTGTCCACGTCGCAACTGGCGCGCTTTGTGGACAGCAACTGGGCCGGCTAGCGTTGGCGTGGCTAGCCGCTTCACGCGATGTCTTTGTTGATGAAATGCCCGCTCATGGCTCGACAGCAGCCAGCCATGGCAACCCTCGACCGATGGTGGCCCGTCAGCAGTACCTGCGTTGACGTCATCCTGGCGAGGTGGGTGCGACGCCGCGCTGCTGCAAAATAAGGCAGCGCCTTTCGACGAGGCGAAGGAGTTGCCGGTGACTTTGAACCCCATCCGTGAAACCACCCAGTGCTGCATCGTGGGCGGTGGCCCGGCCGGCATGATGCTGGGCTATCTGCTGGCCCGCGCTGGCGTTCAAACCACGGTGATCGAGAAGCACGCAGATTTTTTGCGCGACTTCCGTGGCGACACGGTGCATCCGTCAACGATGCGCGCGCTGGACGAATTGGGACTGCTCGACGCGTTTCTTCAGCGCCCGCACCAACGGCTGCACAAGATCGAAGGCTGGTTCGCCGATGAACAAATCCGTCTCGGTGATTTCAGCGGCTTGCCCGAGCGCCATGCCTTCATCGCGATGATGCCGCAGTGGGAGTTCCTCGACTTCCTGACCAGCGAGGCCCGCAAGCTGCCGTCCTTCAGCCTGCACATGCAAGCGCAGGTCACCGGCCTGGTGTTCGATGGCCAGCAGCGTGTCGTGGGCGTCCGGGGCCATCGGCCTGACGGCGACTTCGAGATCGCCGCCCACTGCACGGTCGGCTGCGATGGCCGGCATTCGACCGTGCGTGCCGAAGCCGGCCTCGCCGTCGAAGACGTTGGCGCGCCGATCGACGTGTTGTGGTTCCGCGTGCCACGCGACCCGGCGACGCACGATTCAAGCTTGGCGCGCATCGTGCCCGGCCGCTTCATGGTGACGATCGATCGCGGCGACTACTGGCAGTGCGCCTTCGTCGTGCCGAAAGGCGGCGCCGAGGCCTTGCAGCGCCAGGACATCGGTGTGTTCAGAGAACAGGCTGCCGAGGCCGCGCCTTTCCTGAGCGCGCAACTCGGCGAAGTGCGCTCATGGGACGACGTGAAGCTGCTCACCGTGAAGATCGACCGCTTGCTGCAATGGTCGCGGCCGGGGCTGCTGTGCATTGGCGATGCGGCCCATGCGATGTCACCGGTGGGTGGCGTCGGCATCAACCTCGCGATCCAGGACGCCATTGCCACCGCCAACCTGTTGGCGACCCCACTGCGTTCAGGGCACGTTGCTGATGCCGACCTTGATGCAGTGCGAAAGCGCCGCCTGTGGCCCACCAAGGCGACGCAGGCCATGCAGATGGGCATTCAGAACAACGTGCTGGTGCCAGCCATCGCAAGCCGGGGCGAGTTGTCGGTGCCGCTGCCGCTGCGCCTCGTCACGCGTGTGCCGGCATTGCAGCGCTTGCTCGCCCGGCTGCTCGGCATGGGCGTGAGGCCCGAGCACGTCGAGTCGCCAGCCGTGTGACGCAACCAGCAGCCCGCAGGTGCAATGCAGGCGCCGGGCGCTCTTAAAGCGACCGG
>JAYSYW010000199.1:0-9609 GCA_043727255.1 Rhizobacter sp.
CGCCAGCGCAAACGCGCGCTCGCCTCGCAACTGGGCGCCACGCCCGAAACCTTCTCGCGCGTGCTCAAGCAACTGGTGGTGCGCGGCGCCGTGAAGGTGCGCGGCTACACCATCGAAATCACCGACATGCGCATGCTGCGTGAACTGGCGGAGCAGGGTCGCTGACCGCGCCCTGTCATTGCCATGAACACCCTGGCCCTGAACCCCGCCGATGCGCGGGCTGGCGAAAGCCCGCTCGCTTGGGACGACACCGACGAGCTGAACCGCTTCACCCGCTGGTCGCAAGACGCGGCGGGCGCGTCGCATGCCGAATCGGTGTTCGTGGTCGAAGGCATGTATTGCGCCGCCTGTTCGGTGAACATCGAACAGGCGCTGGGTGCGATCGACGGGGTCGAGTCGGCCGAGGTGAACCCCGCCACCCGCCGCGCCCGTGTGCGCTGGGACCCGGCGCGCACCCGCGCTTCGGCACTGGCCGGGGCGGTTGAACGGGCCGGCTACCGTGCCTACCCCGCGGCCTCGTTGCATGCCGAAGCGGGGCGCCTGCGTGAACAGCGGCTGATGCTGTGGCGCTTGTTCGTGGCCGGCTTTTGCATGATGCAAGTGATGATGTACGCGACCCCCGTGTACTTCGCCACGCCGGGTGACATGAGCCCCGACATCTTGCGGTTGCTGCAATGGGCGAGCTGGCTGCTCAGCATTCCGGTGGTCGTGTTTTCCGCCGCTCCGTTTTTGCGTGGTGCCTGGGCCAACCTGCGCCAGCGGCGCATCGGCATGGACGTGCCGGTGGCGCTGGGTGTCGCCGTCACCTTCATCGCCAGCACCGGCGCCGCGTTCGACCCTTCGGGCCTCTTTGGCCACGAGGTCTACTTCGACTCGCTGACGATGTTCGTGTTCTTTCTGCTCTGCGGCCGCTACCTTGAAATGCGTGCCCGGGGCGCCACCGTGGGCGCGCTTGAAAACCTGATGCTGCGCCTGCCCGAATCGGTGGAGCGCCTGTTGCCCGGCGGCCAGAGCGAACATGTCTCGGTGGCCCGCCTGGCGCTTGGCGACCACGTGCGCGTGCGCCCCGGCCAGGCCTTCCCTGCCGATGGACAGGTGCACAGCGGCCACACGCAGGTGGATGAAGCCCTGCTTACTGGCGAGTCGCAACCCATGCCGCGCGGCCCCGGCCAAGCGGTGATGGCGGGCAGCTTCAACCTCAGCGCGCCGGTCGTCATGCAGGTTCAAAAGGCCGGGCCCGAGACACGCTATGCGCAGATCGTCGGCCTGATGGAACGGGCAGCCACCGAACGCCCCGAACTCGCGCGGCTGGCCGATCGCATGGCCGGCCCCTTCTTGTGGGCCGTGCTGCTGCTGGCCGTGGGCGCGGCCGTGGCCTGGGCCTTCATCGACCCTTCGCGCAGCCTGTGGGTTGCCGTCTCGGTGCTCATCGTCACCTGCCCATGCGCCTTGTCGCTGGCCACGCCCTCGGCGCTGCTCACCTCGGCCGGCGCGCTGGCGCGTTCAGGGGTGTTGGTGCAGCGCTTGTCGGCACTCGAAGCGCTGGCGCATGCCGACCTGTTTGTGTTCGACAAAACCGGCACCTTGACCGAAGACCGCCTGGCGCTGGTCGAGGTGGAGCCCGCGCCAGGGTGGACGCGCGAGGCGGTGATGCAGTACGCGCGGCCGCTGGCGGCGGCGTCATTGCACCCGGTGTCGCGCGCCATCGCCGAGAGCGGCAACCCCGAGGTCGATCAAGCCTTGGGCGCCTTGCGTGAATTGGCGGGGCAGGGCGTTGAAGGTGTCGATGCCGATGGCCGCCGTTGGTGCCTGGGTGCGGCGCGTTTTGCCGATGCCAGTGCCAGTGCCAGTGCCAGTGCCAGTGCCAGTGCCGAGGCCGCGTCGCCAGCGCAAGACAGCGCCGCCGCGTGGTTGTCGGTGGACGGCACCCACGTGGCCCGCTTCGTGTTTGAAGAACGCCTGCGCGCCGATGCGCGCTCGGCCCTGGCGCAGCTGCAGGCCGAAGGCGTGAAGGTGATGCTGCTGTCGGGCGACCAGGCGCGGTCGGCCCGGCGCGTGGCCAGCGCCCTGGGTGTTGCGGCGGTGCATGCTGGCGTGTCGCCCGAAGACAAGCTGCGCATCGTCAGCGAAGCCCAGGCCTCGGGCCTGCGCGTGGCGATGGTGGGTGATGGCGTCAACGACGGCCCGGTGCTGGCGCGGGCCGATGTGTCGGTGGCCATGGGGCAGGGCGCGCCACTCGCCCGCGCGCAGGCCGACTTCACTTTGCTCAGCGGCCGCATCGGCGACCTGGTGCGCGCGCGCAGCCTGGCGCTGCGCGGGTTGCGCGTCATGCGCCAGAACCTGGCCTGGGCCGCGGCCTACAACGCCGTCTGCGTGCCCTTGGCCGTGGCCGGTTTGTTGCCGCCTTGGCTGGCTGGCCTGGGCATGGCGCTCAGCTCGCTGGGCGTGGTGATGAATGCACAGCGCTTGCGGCACTTGCCGCCAGGCATTGAGCCACCAAGCAAAGGCTGAGAGGGCCGAGCCATGGACATTCTTTTCCTGCTGGTTCCGTTGTCGGTGTTGCTGGTGCTGGCGCTGCTGGTGCTGTTTGCCTGGGCGCTCAACCGGGGCCAGTTTGACAACGTCGACCGTGAAGGCGAACGCATCTTGTGGGAAGACGGCCAACCGCCGCCCACGCGTCCCAAAGCTTGATCGGCATCAAGCCGGCCCGACCTCCAAAAAAGAACAATTGTTCAGACACATCAAGGAGATCGGACCGATGAGCCCCCAACCCGGCAACCCCACCCACCCCGCATCCGCCAGCGCGGCCCCGCTGTCGGTGACGTACGACGACACCGCCGTGCGGCAGTTCACCGTCATGTCGGTGGCCTGGGGCATCGTGGGCATGCTGGTCGGTGTGTTCATCGCAGCCCAACTGGCCTGGCCCGAGTTGAACTTCGGCATTTCGTGGCTCAGCTACGGCCGCTTGCGGCCCCTGCACACCAACGCGGTGATCTTCGCCTTTGGTGGCTGCGCACTCTTTGCCACCAGCTATTACGTGGTGCAACGCACGTCGCAAGTGGCGCTGTTCATGCCGAAGCTGGCGGCCTTCACGTTCTGGGGCTGGCAGGCGGTGATCGTGTTGGCCGCCATCTCGCTGCCCATGGGCTACACCAGCGGCAAGGAATACGCTGAACTCGAATGGCCGATCGACATCTTGATCACGCTCGTGTGGGTGTCTTACGCGGTCGTGTTCTTCGGCACCATCGCCAAGCGGCGCGTGAGCCACATCTACGTGGCCAACTGGTTCTACGGTTCGTTCATCTTGACGGTGGCCGTGCTGCACCTTGTGAACAGCGCCGCCATTCCGGTCAGCTTCACCAAAAGCTATTCGGCCTATGCCGGTGTGCAAGACGCCATGGTGCAGTGGTGGTACGGCCACAACGCGGTGGGCTTCTTCCTCACCGCAGGCTTCCTGGGGATGATGTATTACTTCATTCCGAAGCAGGCTGGCCGCCCGGTGTACAGCTACCGCTTGTCGATCGTGCACTTCTGGGCGCTGATCTTCACGTACATGTGGGCCGGCCCGCACCACCTGCACTACACCGCCTTGCCCGACTGGACGCAGAGCATCGGCATGGTGTTCTCGCTCATCCTGCTGGCGCCCAGCTGGGGCGGAATGATCAACGGGATCATGACCCTGTCGGGTGCCTGGCACAAACTGCGTGACGACCCGATTCTGAAGTTCTTGATCGTGGCGCTGTCGTTCTATGGCATGTCCACCTTCGAGGGCCCAATGATGTCGATCAAGACCGTCAACGCCCTGTCGCACTACACCGACTGGACGGTCGGCCACGTGCACTCTGGCGCGCTGGGCTGGGTGGGCCTGATCTCGATGGGCTCGCTGTACTACCTGATCCCGCGGATGTTCGGCAAGCAACAGATGCACAGCGTCAAGGCGATCGAGCTGCACTTCTGGGTGGCCACCATCGGCATCGTTTTGTACATCGCCGCCATGTGGATCGCTGGCGTCATGCAAGGCCTGATGTGGCGTGCGATCAACCCCGACGGCACGCTGACCTACAGCTTCGTCGAAAGCGTGAAAGCCACCTACCCGTTCTATGTGGTGCGCTTCCTGGGTGGGCTGATCTACCTGAGCGGCATGGTCGTCATGGCCTGGAACACGGTGATGACGGCCCGGGCTTCGAAGCCCGCCCCCGTTGCCATCGGTGGCTTGGTCACCGCTTGACGCCACGACCCTGAAGACGCCTGAAGCAACAAGGAAGCAGCATGGCCGCGCAAGACAAAAACGAAGTCAAAGACAAAGTCAAATTCTTCTCGCACGAAAAGATCGAGACCACCAACTTCCTCATGATCGTGTTGATCGTGCTGGTGGTGTCGATCGGGGGTCTGGTCGAGATCGTTCCGCTCTACTTCCAGAAGAGCACCACCGAGCCGGTCACGGGCCTGAAGCCCTATGACCCGCTGCAACTGATGGGGCGCGACGTCTACCTGCGCGAGGGTTGCTACAACTGCCACTCGCAGATGATCCGGCCCTTGCGCGCCGAGACGCTGCGCTATGGCCACTACTCGGTGGCCGGCGAATTCGTCTACGACCACCCCTTCCAGTGGGGCAGCAAGCGCACCGGCCCCGACCTGCACCGTGTGGGCGGGCGCTACAGCGACGAATGGCACCGTGTGCACTTGAACAACCCGCGTGACGTGGTGCCCGAGTCGAACATGCCCGCCTACCCGTGGCTGGCCAAGAGCGCGGTGGACCCGGCCGACCCTGCGCCCCGCATGAAGGCGCTGCGCATCGTGGGCGTGCCTTACACCGACGCGGAAATCGCCGCCTCGGCCCAAGCCGTGAAAGGCAAGACAGAACTCGACGCCCTCATCGCCTACCTGCAGGTGATGGGCACGTCGGTCAAGTGAGGTGCGCATGAACATCGACGTCAACGACCTTCGTTCCATCGTCACCGTGGTTTCACTGCTGGTGTTCGTGGCGATCTGGGCCTGGGCCTGGTCGCGCAAGAACCGCAAGCGTTTCGACGAGGCAGCCGAGCTGCCATTCCGTTCCGAGTGAATGTGGAAGTGAAGGTGAAAGTTCAACCATGAGCGATTTTTTCAACAGCGGCTGGTCCATCTTCGTGGCCGTGGCCACCGTGCTCAGCATCGCGGCCTGCCTGGCGCTTCTCATCTTGGCCAGCAGGCGCAAGGTGATGTCGACCGACAACACCACCGGCCACGTGTGGGACGAAGACCTGCGCGAACTCAACAACCCGCTGCCCATGTGGTGGATGGGCCTGTTCGTGCTGACCATCGTTTTCTCAGCCATATACCTCGTGCTCTATCCGGGGCTGGGTGGTTTCAAGGGCACATGGAACTGGTCGCAAACCGACGAATACAAGGCCGAGATCGACAAGGCCCGGCGCGACCTGGCCCCGCTGTACGCCCGCTTCGACGCCATGAGCGTGCCGCAGCTCGCGGCCGACCCGGCGGCCCTTGGCGTGGGCGAGCGCTTGTTCGTCAACAACTGCGCGCAGTGCCACGGCTCTGATGCACGCGGCAGCAAAGGCTTCCCGAACCTGACCGATGGCGATTGGCTGTACGGCGGCGCGCCCGAGCAGATCATCGAGACCATCACCAAGGGCCGCAACGGCGTCATGCCGCCCATGGCCGCCGCCGTGGGTGGCGGCGAGGATGTGCGCAACCTCGCGCAGTACGTGCTGAGCTTGTCGGGCAGCCCGCACAACGCCATTCAGTCGCACCTGGGCCGTGAAAAGTTCGTGGCCTGCGCGGCTTGCCACGGCATGAAGGGCGAAGGCAACACCGCCCTCGGCGCACCGAACCTCAGCGACAAGGTGTGGCTGCATGGCTGGGGCGAACAAGCCATTGTTGACATGGTGAACCGCGGCAAGAACAACCAGATGCCGCCGCACGGCGACAAGCTCACACCGTCGCAGGTGCGTGTGCTGGCGGGCTATGTGTCGGGCTTGTCGGGCCGCAACCTCCAAGCCGAAGCGGCCGCCGCATCAGTAGTGGTGGTACCAGCTTCTAGCGTGGCACCCATTGCAGCCTCGGCACCGAAGTAAGCGTTGCAAACAAGCGTTCCAACGTTCACAGCGTCCTGAACCCCAGCCCGCCAACCGAATCGCCACCCGTGAGCCGCCCCCCGATCGTCATCCCCATCAAGCCTTTGCCACGGGACGACGAAGACACCGCCGAGATCGTCTCGCTGTTCGAGCGGCAGAAGAAGATCTATTCCCGTGCCGTGAGCGGCTGGTTCGCCGGCTGGCGCTGGGCGCTGGTGTGGTTGACCCAACTGGTGTTCTACGGCCTGCCCTGGCTGCCGTGGAATGGCCGGCAGGCGATGCTGTTCGACCTGGCCTCGCGCCGCTTCTACATCTTCGATCTCGTCTTGTATCCGCAAGACTTCATCTACCTCACCGGCCTGCTGGTGCTCAGCGCACTGGGCTTGTTTTTGTTCACCGCCGTGGCTGGCCGCCTGTGGTGCGGCTACGCCTGCCCGCAGACGGTCTACACCGAGATCTTCATGTGGGTCGAACAGAAGATCGAGGGCGACCGCATCGCGCGCATGCGGCTCGATGAAGCCCCGTGGAGCTTCAACAAGCTGTGGCGCAAGACAGCCAAGCAGGCCGCGTGGATCACCATCGGCTTGTGGACCGGCTTCACCTTCGTCGGCTACTTCACGCCCATCCAACACCTGTGGGCCGAGTCGTTCACGCTCAACTTCGGCCCGTGGGAATGGTTCTGGGTGCTGTTCTACGGCTTCGCCACCTACGGCAACGCCGGCTACATGCGCGAGCAGGTCTGCAAGTACATGTGCCCGTATGCACGCTTCCAGAGCGCCATGTTCGACCGCGACACGATGGTCATCACCTACGACCAGCAGCGTGGCGACCCGCGCGGCTCTCGTCCGCGCAAGGCAGACCCCAAGCAACTGGGCCTGGGCTCGTGCATCGACTGCACGCTGTGCGTTCAGGTGTGCCCCACAGGCATCGACATCCGCGAAGGCCTGCAATACGAATGCATCGGCTGCGCCGCTTGCATCGACGTGTGCGACAGCGTGATGGACAAGATGGGTTACGCGCCAGGCTTGATCCGCTATTCCACCCAGAACGGCGTGGCCGGTGGCTGGACGCGGCTTCAGATGTTCAAGCGCGCCTTGCGCCCGCGTGTGCTGATCTACGGCGCCATCTTGGGCGCCATCAGCATCGGCTTCGTCACCAGCTTGGCAATGCGCAGCCCGTTTCGGGTGGACGTGATCCGTGACCGGGGCTCGCTGGCCCGCATCGTTGAAGACGGCCGCGTTGAAAACGTCTACCGCCTGCAAATCATGAATGGCACCGAACGCCCGCAGCGCTACACCGTGCAGGCCGATGGCCTGCCGAGCCTGCGTGTGGTGGCCGCCCAGTCGGTTGAAGTGGGCCCTGCCCAATCGCGCTGGTTGCCGGTGCGCGTGCAACTGCCGCCCGAAGAAGCCGCGCCATTGGCCGGCCAGTCGAACCGCATCCAGTTCCACATCGAGCGTGCGGCCGAGGCCGATGAGCCGGCGTACACCGTTCACGAGAAGTCCACCTTCCTCGTGCCGCGCTGAACCTGAAAGGACACGCCATGAACACGCAAGCCATCAAGCTCCCTGCCGTACCAACACCAGCACCCGTCCCCAGCGTCTGGTGGCGCGAGCCCATGATGTGGCTGGTGGTGGGCGGGCCGCTCACCGTGGTGGTGGCGGGCTTCGCCACGCTCGCCATCGCCATCAGCGTGCCCGACCCCGTGGTGGCCGACGACTACTACCGGCGCGGCCTTGAGATCAACAAGGAAATGGCGCTCAAGAAGCAGGCCGATGCCGCCTTGGCGACCCAGCCGGTGCCAGGGTTGGCGCCCGCCATGCAAGCGCGCAATCACGCCGCTACACCTGCACCCGCGCCTACCCCAGCGCCCTCCGTCCCCGCAGTGCAGCCCAACGCGGCGCGCTGACATACACAAGCACCCCCACAACACCCCGGAGAGGCCATGAAACAGCGCGTGATGTCGATCGTCTGGCCGGCCTTTCTTGTGGCCGGCGTGCTGGAAATGCTGGTGTTCGCGGTGCTCGACCCCGAGGCCCTGCACGGCCCGGGCGGCGAGCCGCTTGAACTGTCACGCTCGGCCGTCTACTCGCTCACGTTCTTCTTGTTCTGGGCAGCGGCAATGGTGTCGAGCAGCCTGACCTCTTGGCTGGGCGAATCTCGGCGGGCTTGAGCTTTCCTGATTAGCGACATACCTCAGCCAGCCTCCGTTCGCTCTGAGCCTGTCGAAGGGTGCGCCCAGTACTGCGCTGGCTTCGACAGGCTCAGCCCGAACGGAGAAAGGGGTCGGCTGAGCCACGTCACTAATCAGGTGAGCTTTTGGGGCACCAAGGCCCCTGTTGTGCGCCTTCGCCCCTCCTGATCAGCAAGAACTGAAAACCGTTCGGGCTGAACCTGTCGAAGCCCCGGCACTCCTGCGCGGCACTTCGACAGGCTCAGTGCGAACGGAGAGTGGCTGAACGTTCTTGCTGGTCAGGTCGCCTCTTGCCTTTCACCGTCAGGCAGACAGCGCCAGTTCAACGCTCCGCTTCTTCCTCGACGGCAGCCCGATACGCGTGCCAGGTGGCGTGGCCTAACACTGGCCCCACCACCAGCAGCCCCAGGAACCACGGCAACAGCGCCAGCACCACCAGCGTGGTGATGACAGCGCCCCACCACAGCATCACCAGTGGCTGCATCACCACCAGTCGAATGCTCGTCAACGCGGCGGTGATGGCATCGGTTTGGCGGTCGAGGATCATCGGGATCGACACCACGCTCACCGCATAAATCAGCCCGGCGAACACCGCGCCCGCGCTGAGGTAGGCCACGATGAAGCCGAGGTTCTGCGGGTCGACCAGCTTCAGCAGCGAACCCTTGAAGTCGGGCATGCCGTCGAAGCTGACGGCGAAGATCACCAGCGCCACGCGGCCCCACAGCATCTCGAGCACCAGCAACGCAAAGCCGAAGATGGCCAGCGCACCGATGCGTGTGTTCCATGCCAACAGCGAGTCGCCAAAGCCTGGCCGTTGGCCGCGTTCGAGCTGCTGGCTGACGCGGTACATGCCCATGCACAGAAACGGCCCCATCAGCAGAAAGCCGGCCGACAGCGCCAGCACATAAGCCGGTGCGCTTTGATAGACCTTCAGCAAGGCCCAGCCCATCAGCACGAAGCAGCCGCCATAGAACAGGCCGATCCAAGGGGCGCGCATGAAGTCGCGCCAACCCAGGGCCAGCCAGCGGCCCACATCGCTGGGCTTCAGCGTGCGCAGGGGGATGTCGAAATCCGTGGGGGATGGGGCGGCGTCCGCCGTGGGTTGTGTGTCCATGGGCGGCGATCTTCAACCTGCGGAGTGGATGCCCTTTGATGCAGCGCAAGCCAGCGCTTGCGCTGGTGACAACCACCAAGGCCGGCGAAGCCAAGTTGTGAGCCTGAGCAATGGGAGCCACATCGACGGACCTGATCAGCAAGAAAGTTCAGCAGTTCACCGTTCGCACTGAGCCTGTCGAAGTGCAGCGCGACGCTCGAACAGGGCTTCGACAGGCTCAGCCCGAA
>JAYSYW010000200.1:0-4443 GCA_043727255.1 Rhizobacter sp.
GGCGTGTGCCTCAAAAGCCTTCGGCATGCGTGTCACAAAGTCGACCACCGCGCCTACCGAGTTGCCCGGGTAAGCGGCCGAAAACGGGCCGTAAATCACATCGACTCGGTCGATCTCTTCGGGCGTGACCAAACCCCCAGCGTGGCGTGTAGCTCGCACCATTGCCCAGCAGGTTGGACAGCAGCACGCCATCGGCATACACCAGCGAGCGCGCGCTGTTGCCAGTGCCCGACGCGCGGGTGGACAACACGGCGTGGTTGTAGTCGCCGATGTAGCGCTTGCGCACCAGCAGGCTCGGGAAGTACTTCAGCGCGTCTTGCGCATCGGTGGCGTTGATGGTCTGCGCCACTTGCTGGCCGCTGATGCCTTCGGTGGTGGTCGGTATCTCGATCGGCAAGGTGGTGGGCCAGCCGCCGGTGACGGTGATGCGTTCGAGCGTGTGGGCCGACGCATCGCCCTGAGCCTGCGCGAAAGCCGCAGCGGGCAACGCGGTCAGCAGCAGCGTTGCGGAGCGAAAAGAAGCAAACATGAACGTCCTGAAAGGCCCGCTCAAGAAGACGCCATCAAGGCGCGAGCGGGCGGGCAACCCACCGGGCCGGCAAAGCGCCAGCCCACCACGGAGGTTCAGGACAGAACAGGAGGCCCGTGCTTCAGCCGGGCAAACCAGGCCGCGCCCGCATCGGGCACGGGTACCGGCCACGCACGCGGCGGGGCTTGGGCGGGAGGGCTGAGCTGCCACACCGCAGCCGGCAGGGCGTGGGGCAGTGCCAGCGCCAGCACGGCGGTCAGCGTGCAGTGTTCACCGCTGTGCGCCTGGCCGTGCTCGGGGGTGCCCTGGGTGCCCGCGTCGTCGAGCGCGACGGTGGCCACGCCGTACACCGTGCAAACCTCGACCAGCGTGCGCCCCTGCGCTTGCGCCGAGGCGCTGGCGAGCATGGGCACCGCAGCCTTGAGCAGCAGCACAAAGGCCACGGCCCAGAAGGCGAAGTGTTGACGGCGGACGAGGCGGAACATGGGGCCGCGATTGTGCCAAAGCGGATGGTCCACCCAGAACGGGCTGGTGATAATCACAGCCATGAGCATCCAGACCGACGACTTCCAGCCGCCACCGCGTGTCGTCAGCGCGGCGTCCACGTCGCCAAACGAAGAGGCGGTCGAACGGGCGTTGCGCCCCAAGGGCCTGGCCGAATACGTGGGCCAGGCCAAAGCCCGCGAGCAGCTTGAAATCTTCATCGGCGCGGCCAAGAAACGCGGCGAGGCGATGGACCACGTGCTGCTGTTCGGCCCGCCGGGCCTGGGCAAAACCACGCTCAGCCACATCATCGCCAATGAACTCGGCGTGAACCTGCGGCAGACCTCCGGCCCGGTGCTCGAAAAGCCGAAGGATCTTGCGGCGATCCTGACCAACCTGGAGCGCAACGATGTGCTCTTCATCGACGAGATCCACCGCCTGAGCCCGGTCGTCGAAGAGATCCTGTACCCCGCGCTTGAGGACTACCAGATCGACATCATGATCGGCGAAGGCCCGGCCGCACGCTCGATCAAGCTAGACCTGCAGCCCTTCACGCTGGTGGGCGCCACCACACGCGCCGGCATGCTGACCAACCCGCTGCGCGACCGTTTCGGCATCGTGGCACGGCTGGAGTTCTACACACCTGAAGAGCTGGCGCGCATCGTGCACCGCTCAGCCGGCCTGCTGAACGTGCCCACCGATGCCGAGGGCGCATTCGAGATCGCACGCCGTTCGCGTGGCACACCGCGCATCGCCAACCGCCTGCTGCGCCGCGTGCGCGATTACGCCGACGTGAAGGGCGACGGCCGCATCGGCAAGCCCTTGGCCGACAAGGCGCTCGCCATGCTCGACGTGGACCCGCAAGGCTTCGACGTGATGGACCGCAAGCTGCTCGAAGCCGTGATCCACCGCTTCGACGGCGGCCCGGTGGGCCTGGACAACGTGGCCGCCGCCATCGGCGAAGAGCCGGGAACCATCGAAGACGTGATCGAGCCCTTCCTCATTCAGCAAGGCTTCTTGCAACGCACACCGCGCGGGCGCATCGCCACGCTGGCTGCCTACCGCCACTTGGGTGTCACACCGCCCAAGACGGCCAACGATCTGTTCGAGGGCGCTTGAGTACGGGCCTTGGGCCGTGCCTCAGAGCAGGTCTTCCACCGCCAGCCGGTGGTATTTCACGACGCTGCGTGCGTCGAAGCGCCGGGCCACTTCGGCCACGCGCTCGGTTTGCGCCGCATCGGGCGCGTAGACCACCAGCCAGCCGCAGCCCTCGGTGGCCAGCGACTGGTAGCGCCGCATCAGCGTCACTTCGTAGCCGAAGCCAGCCGCCTCGCTGGCCCGGGGAAGCATGGCGTCCATCTGCGCGAGTTCTTCTTCGGCGCTGTAGTGCAGCACGTCTTCATTCTTGAACCCGATGTCGAGCAGTGCTTGCCGCGCTTCCTGGGCCACCGCATCGTCGGGCAGCGCCACCAGCACATGGCCCACCGGGTTGTAGGTACCCAGCGATTGAGGCATGTCGCCCTTCGTCATCCGCTTGATCGCCATGAAGGCCTCCTGAGAGAGGAATAGACGCTTTCAGTCTAGGCTCGCCCAACCCAAGGTCAACACCCGGCCATCAGGGCAACGCGGCAATTTCAGGCCACATGGGGCGCAGCGTTAGAAGTGCTGTTTTGTGGACGTGGGCACGGTGCTGCGCCGGTGTTCGCTGAGCCACCCGACCGCGCACAAGCCGGCGACCACACCGGCCCCCGCCGCCCACTGCTGCGGCAGGCTCATGCGGTGGGCATGCCACAGCATCAACGCGGTGGCGCCCAGCAAGGCCACGAAGAGCAGCGCCGCAACCGCTTGCGCGCCACGCGACATCGGCGGGTCGTAGCGCCGCACGCCGGTGATGTCGAAGGCCGGCTTGGGAAAGCGCGCCGCCACATCGGCCGGCCGCCAGCCGGGGTGCTTGAACCACACGCGCAGCTTGTCGGCCCAGCGGGCGGCGTGCCACGAATCCTTGAACATGTCGGCGTAGTTCTGCAGGTTGGCCCACACCGGGTTCCAACTGCGCAGGGGGCCACGCGTGCCGTAGACGATGCGCTCCGCGCCTTCGTTGCCGGGGTCGTCTTCTTCGATGAAGCTGCCGAACAGGCGGTCCCAGACGATGAAGATGCCGCCGTAGTTTTTGTCGAGGTACTTGTCGTTCACCGCGTGGTGCACCCGGTGGTTGCTGGGCGCGCAGAACCAGCGGTCGAACCAGCCGAGCTTGCCGATCTGCTGCGTGTGCACCCAGTACTGGTACAGCAGGTCGATGAGCCCCACCACTGCAAACACCAGCGGCGGAAAGCCCGCCAGCGCCATCGGCAGGTAGAACACCCAGCTCGCGATCCAGTAGGTGCTGGGCTGGCGCAGCGCGGTCGAGAGGTTGTAGTCCTCGCTCTGGTGGTGCACCACATGCGCCGCCCACAGCAGCGCGACCGTGTGGCCCAGGCGGTGATTCCAGTAGTACAGAAAGTCGTAGGCCACGAGGCCCACAGCCCATACCCACAGCGCATCGGCCGGCAAGCGGGTGAACGCGAAGTGCTCAAACACCCACGCGTAGATGCCGACCGTGAACAGCACCGTGAGCACGCCCACCAGCTGGCTCATCACACCCAGGCCGATGCTGTTGAGCGCGTCGTTGAGCCGGTAGGTGTTGCGCCGGCGTTTCAAGCCGACGATGAACTCGACGGCGATCAGCAGCAGGAAGACCGGCGTGGCGAGGACGATGATTTGAGAGCTGGTCATGCCGCCATGGTCATGCCACGCGGTTCAGCGCGGCAGAGGGCGATCCCGCATCAAGCCGCGTGGCCCACCCGGTCGGCCACCGGAGCACCGTCGCTGAACTCATCAAGCGGGCCGTGGTCGAGGTGATGCGTGTCGCTCCAGCCGATCAGCGAAAAGCCTTCGGGCGTGTAGAGCAAACGGTTGATGCTGGCGTTGCCCAGTTGCCAAGAACGGGGCGCCTGCAGCTCGACGCGTGTGGCGCAGCGGTACAGGCAGTCCATCACCCCGCCGTGGGCGACCAGCGCGATGGTCTGGCCGGGGTGTGCGGCCGCCATGCGGGTGGCGGTGGCCACCACGCGGTCATAGAAACCGCGCAGCGTTTCACCGCCGTTGGGGCCGAAGTCGGGGTCGCGCTTGCGCCAGCGTTCGGCCAGCGCGGGCCAGCGGGCTTCAATCTCGGTGAAGGTCTGGCCCTCGAAGTCGCCGAAGCCGCGCTCGCGCAGGCCAGGGTCGGTGACAACGGCCACACCGGCCGCTTCGGCCAACGGTTGTGCGGTGCCCAGCGCCCGCATCAGGTCGCTGGAATACACCGCCGCAAAGCCCTCATCGGCCACCGCCGCCTTCACCCGCCCCGCCTGCCAGAGGCCGGTGGCGTTGAGCGGAATGTCGAGGTGCCCCTG
>JAYSYW010000201.1:0-9481 GCA_043727255.1 Rhizobacter sp.
TCCGGCAGTACGTCGGCGCGGCCGTGCTGGAACGCCGTCACCCTGGCGAGCGCGAGCACATGCTGATACGACCGGGGCGAGATGCCGAGCGTGAGGACCTCGGCGAGGGCCGGGAGCCCGACGTCCGCGGGCGCGCGCGTGGCCCGCCCGATGAGGACGATGTACTGGCGGATACGGTCGTCGACATGGACGACATGGCGGATGAGATCGCGGATCTCCGTCACGTCGGCGGGGGTCAGCAGCCGCTCCAGTTCGACGCGCTCCCCCTTGAACCGCAACATCTGCAACTCGTCGTCGGCGCCCGGGTAGTCGACCCGCAGCATCATGGAGAAGCGATCGAGCTGCGCCTCGGGCAGCGGGTAGGTGCCTTCGGTGTCGATCGGGTTCTGCGTGGCCATCACCATGAAGGGCTTGGGCAGGGGCAGCGTCTGGCCTTCCAGGGTCACCTGGTATTCCTGCATCACCTCCAGCAGCGCGCTCTGCGTTTTGGCGGGCGCACGGTTGATTTCATCGGCGAGCAGCAGGTTGGTGAACACAGGGCCCTTGTGCACACGCAAGGCACCCACGCCGCCTTCACCGCGAGGGCCGGCGTCGAGCACGGTGTGGCCGGTGATGTCGGACGGCATCAGGTCGGGGGTGAACTGCACCCGGGCGTAGTTCAGCGTCATGGTCTTCGAGAGCGCGCGTGCCAGCAGCGTTTTGCCCAGGCCGGGCACGCCTTCGATCAGCACGTGGCCCGAGGCCACCAGCGCCACCAGCGTTTGCTCCACCGCATCGCGCTGGCCGACCACGGCCTTGCCGATCTCGCTGCGCAGCAGGTTCAGCAGTTCGGCCGCGCGCGTCAGGTCTTCGGGTTTGATTTGCATGGAGAGGTCGTCCTTATCGGGCAGGCGGTGAAGGGGTGTGTGAGAGCAGCCGCACCAGCGTGCGCTCGCGCGCGGCTTGCAGCACGCGGCGGCGCGCGGTTTCGATCAGTTCGAGCGTGGCCGCCATCGCATGGGGTGTGCGGTGCAATGAACGGTCAAGCGCGGTGGCGATCGCCTGGGCATCGAGCCCGCTGACCTTGGCCAACATCGCGGCGCGCTCACCCCGGCCGAGCTTGCGGTAGTTGGGCAGGTGGGTGTGCACGGTTTCATCCAACGCGCGGATCTGCGCGGCATGCAACGCGCCCGCACCCCGCAGCCGAAGGAACTGCGCGGTGCCGGTGATCTGCTCGGCCATCGAACGCCGCACCGGCACTTCAGCGGCGGCCAGTGGGCCGAAGCGCACCGCGCCGCGCCACAGCGCGAACGCCAGCGCCAGCGCGCCCAGCATCACGGCCACCCAGGCCTCTTGCCACAGCCACCTCAGCAGGCCGGGGCGCGACTCTTCAGTGACGAACCACAGCGCCGTGCCGCGCCGCAGCTGCAGCGCGGCGACCATCAACGCCCCGTGGTCGCCCTCGAAGAGCTGGTCGTTGTTGAACAAGCCCCAGGGCGCGATGGCGGTCACGCTGCCCTTGCCCACCGCGATGCGCAGCACGTCGATGTTGTCGGGACCGCCCAGCGCCCACAGCGGCGGGCGCGCCGTGCCTTCTTGTCGCAGATGGCGTGGCGAGCTGCGGCACAGCTTGAAGGGGCGGCCATCGGCAAAGCGGCTGGGCACGCCAGCGGGTTCGCGGATGTCGCGGCAGGCGTCTCGGGGTTTGCCGGTGGAGCGTGGGGATGAAGGCGGGGGCGGGGCGGACGCCTCGTCGGCGTCTTCCTCGTCTTCCGAGTTTTCGTCCTCTTCATCATCGTCAGGGTGGTGCTCGTCCATCGGCACCCAGCCTGACAAAGCATCGTTGCCCAGCATTGACGACTGCACAACCAAGTGCCCGCCGCCTTCGACCCATGCGCGCAGGCGGCGTGCGTTTTCGGGGAAGAGGTCCCAGTGCCACGAGGTCAGCCACAGCGTGCCGCCTGGGGGCGGCAACTGCGCCAGGCCGGTGGGTTGGGCCACCTGGGCACCCAGCGCGCGGGCCAGTTTTTGCGCGGCATAGAGCGGGTTCTTCGCGGCCTCGCCCTTGGCTGCTGTGGGCCGGTCTTTTTCGACCCACTCGGTGCATGACGCGACCCACAGGCCGAGGCCGATCACACAGGCGGCCATCAAGCCACGCAGCACGTGGTCGCGGTGGATCATTTTCGTGCCTCCGCTGCGAAGGCCACCGCCCAGCGCGCATCGAACTCGTCGCACAGCGCCAGCACCAAGGCGGCCTCGGGCAGTCGGCCGCCGTACACCGCGAGCTGCCAAGCCGCCACCAGCCGCTCGAAGAAGCGCAGCCGGGCATCGTCGAGCCGGCTGCGCGCCAACTTCAGGCAATCGCCTTCGGTACTGGCGGCGCGGATCGGCACCGCGTGCTGGTGCACCAGCCGCGACAACGCGCCCCGGTACAGCAGCGACAACGCCGGGCGGTGTTCGCCGCCTTGCCACAGCGCGCGGGCCGCCGCGCCAATGCGGTCGGGCAGGCTTTCGGGGCGGATGTCGAGGTCGCGCACATGGCTGGGGCGGGGGCCGGGGCGCAGCGGCCGCGCGTCGGCGCGTGCCCGCACCCAATGGCGCAGGCCCACCAGCAGCAGTGCCACCAGCACCGCGCCCAGCATCCACACGAACACCCGGCCGGCCTCGGTGACCCAGCGGCCGAAACCGAGCAACCAACCGGGCAGGCTGGCGTCGTCTTTCTTGGCCTTGTCCGGCTTCCTGTCGAGGTCTTTGAAGACCAGGGTTCGTTTCTTCTCGGTGCCGGGCAGGTTGGGGTCTTTGCGCACCTCTTTCAGGGCGGCCTCGACCTCGGGCCGACTGGGCAGCGGCGCGCCCGCTGGCTGCGCGTTTACGGCCAGGGCGCTCAGCGCCATGCAGGCGGCCAGCAGGCTAGAACGCACGGCGGAATTCCTGTTCGATGTCCCAGGCTTCGAGCTGCACGCGGCGGTTCAGGTACATCGCAAAACCGGCCGCCACGTAGAAGGGCTCCAACGCCGTCACCACCACGGCGTAGAGGCTGGCCGTCACCAGCGTGGCCGCCAGGCTGCTATCGCCGCTGCCCAGCCACGTCAACACATGCCCGCTCGACCCCTGCGGCGCAAACCACACCGCGAGCGCCGCAAGGCCCACCGCGAGTGCGACCTCGGTGTGCGCAAAGGCAAAGTGCATGCCGCTGGCCGCGCCGCGCTGGCCGTTGATCAACTGGCGGCGGCGTTGGCGGCGTGCGGCGCCGGTCGTCTGGCCTTCCAATTGGTAGATCGGCTGCGTGTACGCGCGCCAGGGCGACAAGCGCCGGCTCAGCAGGGTGCTTGGCAACTGGCTCCACCACACCTGGCGCTGCGCCGCCCACAGGTCGGCAAAGCGTGTGCTTTGGCCGAACACCGCGCGCGACAACACGAACAGCACGCTGCGGTCGAGCCAGGGTTTCAGCCAGAAGATCAGCAGGCCGGGCAACCAATGGGCGATCTCAACCGTGGCCAGGGCCAGCAGAACCACCACCAGAAACACCGGCCCGCAGGTGCGCCACACCGAAGCGGCATGCACCTGCACCAGCCGCACGCCCAGGTCGGCGGCTTCGCCCATCGGGCGCGGGCGCAACTCGACCGCGATTGCATCAACCTGCATGCGGCCCTTCCGGTACTTTGGGTGCACGCGCCGGGCGGCCCTGCCAGCCGAGGTAGGCGAACACCAGCAACCAGCACGCGGCGCCCACGCCGTATTTCACCTGCGGTGCCACCCAGCGCGACGATGACCAGAAGGCTTCGACGCCGGCCGCGATCACCAGCAGCCCGAACACGCCGTACACCACCACGATGGCTTCGCGCGAGGCTTGCTTCAGCGACTCCAGCCGCGTCAGCCGGCCCGGCGACAGCAGCGCATGGCCGAGCCGCAAGCCCGCCGCGCCGGCCAGCACGATGGCCGTCAGCTCAAAGGCGGCGTGCGTGACGATGAAGGAGTAGAAGTTTTCGGAGTGACCGCGCGCCGTGAGGTAGCCGCCCACAGCGCCGCCGAGCGCGCCGTTGAACACCAGGAAGAAGATGCTGCCCAGCCCGAAGAAGATGCCGCTGGCAAAGCACTGAAAGCCGATGCCGATGTTGTTCATGATGTAGAAGCCGAACATCTTCCAGTCGGTGTCGGCCGCGCGGTCGCGTCCAATGCCTTGCTCGCCCGGGCCGTACATCACGTCGAAGCGCTGCACCTGCTGGGCGTCAACCACGTGCAGCACGAAGCCGGGGTCGAAGTAGCTGGCCAGGCCCACCGCCAGTGTCGGCACCATGAACAGCAGCGTGGCCACCAGCACGTACCAGCGGTGGGCACGCACCGCTTGCGGCACCTCGACCAGCACCATCTGCCTGAAGCGCGCCATGCCGTCGCCGGGCCGGCGGTAGATGAGCTGGTGCGCGCGCTGCGTCAGCGATTCCAGCCGCTGTGTCAGCGCGATCGGGTAGTCACGCGCCTGCGCCAGCGCCAGGTGTTCGCAGCAGCGCCGGTACAGCATGCTGAGCCGGGCGCCGTCGAGGGAGGGCTGGGTTTTGTTGCGCTTGACCGTGCCTTCGGCTTGGCCGAGCAGGGCTTCCAGCTCGGTCCACAACGCGGCGTATGCAGCTTCGAACTGGCGCGGGGTCATGCCGAATCCTTGCGGTGCCCGACCAGCCAATGCGCCACGCCCATCAAGCGCGCCGTGGCGCTGTCGCCGTTGCGCTTTTGGGTGGCCGACTGCGCCAGCACCGCCAGTTCATCCAGCCGCGCCGGGGTCAGCCGCGCGGCGCGGCCGGCCCATTCGACGATCGCGGCTTGTTCGCCCGACGACAGTGGCCGGGCCGGCGCCACGGGGGTGGCCGGTGGCATGGCGCCGTGCAGCGCCACCGTGTCGCGGTAGACCACCAGCGTGCCGGCGGCCAGGTCGCCCAGGCGCTTGAAGTCGCGGCGCGCCAGCATCGAGGCGGCGCCGAAGCCATAGAGCGCCGGCAGGAAGTCGGCCGCACGCAACAGGTTGCGGGTGATCGAAGCGGCCGGCGTGACCGGCAGGCCCGAGTCCATCACCACCTGCAAGCCCATCATGCGTTTGCCCGGCGTGGCGCCGCGCCGGCCCAGCTCAAAGACGACTGGGTAGAACCATTCGAGCGCGAAGTACAGCAGCGTGGTGAAGGCGGCGCCCATGCCGCCGAAGGGAATGGAGACGATCGACGCGACGATGAACACGCCGATGCGCACACAGAAATCGACCAGGTAGGCCAGGAAGCGCGGGGTCAGGCCGGCCGGCCGCAGCGAAAGCGCAATGCCCTCGGGCGTTTCGGCGGTGTAGAGCGTGTCGAGTGCCACGGGGCTCAGACGGCAGCAGGCCGCGCCAGGGCGACTGAACCCCATGGCAGCGCCTGGCGTGGCGGTGCATGGCGGGCATCGGCTGGGTGGTTCATCGGCGCTCCCCTCTTCGCTTGTGTGCGGTTTCTGCGGTCTCTTTGTGCGGCGGATTCTAGGAGCCTGTCGGGCTCGATCCCCTCGGGGGCGACCCCCTCCAAACGGGGCCTGGTCGCTCCTGCGGGGGATGGTGGCGGGCACGGCTGGCTCGAACAATTCACGGGTCGAATCACACTTTTCCGGAGACCCGCATGAATTCGTGCACCGCCAGCCCCACCGTCAGCGACGACAAGCGCGAAGCGCTCCATGCGTTGCTGAGCGCCTGCGGCCACGACGCGGACGACTTTGAGATCGAAGAAGACACCGACTCTTGCCTGCTGTTCGGCTTGACCGGCGGGGTGCTGGTGCTGCGCCGCCGCTCCAGCGGTGAGGAGCGGCTTTACGCCACCGGCGCCGGCTCGGCCTGGTTTGCGGCCGTGATGATGGACGTGTCGCGTGGCTTGCTGGGGCGCCCGGCGCCAAGCGCCACACCCGCCCACTCCTGATCGAACCTGGGCGTTCAGTCGCCTGTGTTGGGTTCGGGTTTTGCAGAGCTCGCCGGTTTTGCAGGCTTGTGGTTCAGCAAAGCCGCAACCGCACGCAGGAACGGCATGAAGTCGATCGGCTTCGTCCAGTAGTCAAGCGCACCGGAACTTCGCGCTTTTTCCACCTCGGCTGGCATGGCGCTGGCTGACAGCACCACCACCCGAAGGTCACGCGTGGCAGGGCTTTCACGCAGCAGTTCGAGCACGCGAATGCCGTCGATGTCGGGCAGTTGCATGTCGAGCAACACCAGGTCGGGCCGCAGCGCTTGGGCTTGCCGCACGCCGCTGGTGCCGTCTTCCGCAATCGTCAACATCACCCCGGGCCAGCGCGACAGCAGCTGTTCCACCAGCACGGCGTTGGTCGGGTTGTCTTCGATGTAGAGCACGCGGCCGGTGGGCGCGGGCGGCTCCGAGGTGTCTGTGGTGTGCTGCGCGGTGTCCGTGTCGACGGCCTCGGTGCTGGGGGTCGCCGCCCGAGCCGCGCCGCTGCTTGCCGGGGTGAACGGCAGGGACACGTGGACCAGCGTGCCCTGGCCTTCGGTGCTGGTGACCGACATCTCGCCGCTCAGCAACAGCACCAGCTCGCGCGACAGCGCCATGCCGATGCCGCTGCCCGTGATGCTGGTGTGTTCGCGGCCGAGCCGGTTGAAGGGCTCGCACAGGGTTTGCAGCTGTTGGGGCGTCATGCCCAGGCCGTCGTCGGCGATGGCGATGCTCAGGCGGCCGGCTTGGGGCGTCACGTCCACCGTCACGTGGCCGCCGGGGCGGTTGTATTTGATGCCGTTCGAGACCAGGTTCAGCAGCACCTGGCGCAAGCGCACCGGGTCGGTCCGCAGGGTCAGCGGCATCTGGCCCGCGTAGGCGGACACCAGTCGTACACCTGCTGGCCCGGCGGCTGATTCGCTCATGCGCAGCACGCCATCGAGCAAGCCGCCCAGTTCGACCTCGGCCGCGTCCACCGCCAGCCGGCCGGTTTCGATGCGCGACACGTCGAGGATGTCTTCGACCAGCGCGTTCAACTGCTCGCCGCCCACGAAGATCATCTGCAACTGGCGTTTTTCGGTGTCGGTGAGCCGGTTGCCCAGGCTGTTTTGCAGCAGTTGCGAAAAACCCAGCACCGCGTTCAAGGGCGTGCGCAACTCGTGGCTCATGCGGGCCAGGAAGTCGTTCTTGGCCTGGTTGGCGGCGGCGGCTTCGGCGCTGGCCTGGCGGGCCAGTTCCACCTCGCGCCGCTCGGTGATGTCTTCGCCGATGCTTGAGCGGCCGATCAGCGCGCCTTCGGGCGAATGCAGCGGCGTGTGTGCCCAGCGGATCAGCCGGCGTTGCCCGGAGCGGGTGACGATGTGGCCTTCGCTGCGTGCCGGGTGGTCGTCACCCGCCGCCTGGTCGTGCAGGTAGCTCTTGAGTTCGGGGCTGTCGGGCGGCAGGAAATGGCGTGCCCAGCTCTGGCCGATCACCTCGCCGCGTTGCCAGCCGGTCAGGCGCAGCACGGCGTTGTTGCAGTAGCTCAGCAAGCCTTCCTGGGTGAGCGTGACGGCCAGCATGTCCACGCCGTCCAGCATCTCGGCGTAGCGCCGTTCCGACTCGCGCAGGCGCGCTTCGCTGGCTTCGCGGGCGTCGATCATTCGGTTGAACTCTTGCGCCAGCACCTTGAATTCACCGGGCAGGGATTCGTCGGCCCGCGTCTCGCGTTCGCCCTGCGCCCAGGCGCGCGCGGTGCGACCCAGGCTTTGCAAGGGCGCCGACAACCAGCGTGCCGCGTGGAAGGCCACCGCCAGCGCCGCCAGCAGCGTGAGCGCGGCCACACCGTAGCTGCGCTGCTGGGCCGCGCGGGCCTCGGCAAAGATCACGGCGGTGGGAATGCCGGCCGCCAGGCGCAGGCCATGCTGGCGCAACGGCGTGGTGGCGTAGGCGCGCGACACACCGTCGGGGCCGGCGACTTCGACCACGCGGTTCGGGTGGTCGTCGCGCGCATCGCGCACCGAGCGTGGCAACGAGGTGCCTATCCATTGGAGCGCGCTGGGGTGGCGCGTCAGCACGGTGGACGACGCGTTCACCAGCGTGATGCTGCCGCCCGCCGGCAAGCCGGGCGCGAACACACGTTCCGCCATCACCAGAAGGTCGAGCGAGATGCCGACCAAGCCGATGGTCACGCCGTCGTCGTTGCGCATCGGCAGTGTCAGCACCGCCACCGGCCGGCCCAGCATCGGGCCGTTGCGCAGTGGCTCGCTCAGGTGCAGGCGGTCGGCCTTCACGGCCGCATGCCAGCGCGGGCCCGACATGCGCATCGGCGGGCGGCGTTCAGCGCCGGGCGGGGCCGAGGCGGCAGAGCAGATCACCAGCCCGGTCATGTCGGTGACGGCGACGTTGGTGTACAGCGGGTCGAGGGTGGCCATGCCACGCAAAGTGGGCTGGCAGCGTGCCGGGTCAAGTGACTGCAGCGCGTCGCGCGACGCCAGCAAGGTGAGCAGCCGCTCGGCCCGGGCGAACACCCATTCAACCTCTTCGGCGGTTTTGGCTGAGCGGTTGGTCACCTGGCCGTAAGCCAGCGCCTGCGCCGCTTCGGCCTGCCGGTGCAGCGTGTAGGCATGCAATGCGAGGGGCCCGAGCATCACGACCAAAAGGGTCAGAAGGGCGCGCGAAAAGAATCGGTGCTGACGCTGCATGCGGCATTAAAGGCGAAATCGAGGCCCTTTGTGCCGGTTTTCCGCTTCTTGTGCCTGCCGGCCCATTGAGGGCGGTCAGAGGGCGGTCACCGGGATAAGCCGGTCTCGCTGCGCTGCCCGCACGGGTTCAGGACCCGGCAGGGGGATGTGCTCATGGGCGAGGCGGACCGAGGCGTTTAACGCCGCGCTGGGCTTGACGCCCGCCGTGCCAGCTTGCGTCAACCGATGGGCGTGCACAACTCCACCAGGCTGCCATCGGGGCAGCGCACATAGGCGACGGTCTGGCCCCAGGGCTTGGTGACGGGCGCGGCAAGCAGCGTGGCGCCGGCTTGCACGGCGCGTTCGCAGGTGGAGGCCACGTCGGCGCAGGTGAGGCCGAGCTCGGTGCCCAGCGGCTGGGCCGATTGGTCGGCGCGCACGTAGTCGTGGCCGAGGTTGCCGCGCGCGGTGGTGTGGTCGGCGAAGGCCAGCGTGGTGGCGCCGGTTTCGAGCTCGCCGTAGTCACCGCTCTCGTGCAGGAAGCGGCGTGTCAGGCCAAAGGCGCGCTCGAAGAAGCTGAGCGAGGCGGCCACGTCGGCCACATAAACGATCACATAACCCAGCTTCATCGTGCGTTCCTTCGGTGAGTGTGGGTGTGAGGGTGGTCAAGCCGCATCGGCGTGCAGCCCCACCTGTTTGTCTTCGGAGTGGGCGATCTTGGCGCAAACCAGTTCAATGCATGGGTGCGGTTGGTGGCCATGGCAGCTCTCCATTCAATGAAGTGGAGGAACGAACCGCACATGCTGAACGCCTGGTGCTGGTGCGTATGAAAAGCGCCGCGGAACCCTGTCACGGGCCGGGCAATGTGGCCTGCGCCACGGCGTGTTCCCAGCG
>JAYSYW010000202.1:0-9456 GCA_043727255.1 Rhizobacter sp.
CCACACTCCACCGCCGGACACTGCTGGCCGTCTTGGCGCTGGGCCTGGCCGGGTGCGACAAGTTCGGCGGCCCGGCGCCTGCCCAGGGCTTCAAGAACGTCGACATCACCGGAGCCGATTACGGCCGTGCCCTGTCGTTGCCCGACCAGAACGGCAAGATCCGCACGCTGGCCGACTTCAAAGGCAAGGTCACCGTCGTCTTCTTCGGCTTCACCCAATGCCCCGAAGTCTGCCCGACCACCATGGCCGAGCTGGCGCAGGTCAAGAAGGCCCTGGGCACTGACGGCGACCGTGTGCAAGGCGTCTTCATCACCGTGGACCCCGAACGCGACACGATCGAGATCCTGAAGGGCTATGTGACCGGCTTCGACCCCAGCTTCATCGCGCTGCGCGGCACACCGGAACAAACCACCGCCACCGCACGCGACTTCAAGGTGTTTTTCCAGAAGGTCGCGGGCAAAGCGCCGGGCAGCTACACGATGGACCACACGGCCGGTTCCTACGTGTTCGACGCCAGTGGGCGCCTGCGCCTGTTCACCCGCTACGGAAGCGGCGCCGAAGCGCTGGTGGCCGACCTGAAGGCCCTGCTGGCGGGCGCCTGAGGCGAAGTCGCACCGCACCAAGAGAAACGGCCCCTTGCGGGGCCGTTGTCATTTCAGCGAGAGGCAACTCAGGGCGGTTCGCTCAAGTGTCTTGCTCAGGCCGGTTCGGCCAGCGACTTGCGCATCTTCTTCATCGCAGCCACCTCGATCTGGCGGATGCGCTCGGCGCTCACGCCGTATTCGGCGGCCAGCTCATGCAACGTCATGCCGCCCGAGCTGTCGTCGTTCACCTTCAGCCAGCGCTCTTCCACGATGCGGCGGCTGCGCGGGTCCAGCACGCCCAGCGCCTGGTGGATGCCGTCGCCGGCCAGCCAGTCGCGGCGCTGCGCTTCCAGCACCTGTGTGGGCTCGTGTGTGTCGTCGGCCAGATAGGCGATCGGCGCGTAGCTTTCTTCGCCGTCGTCGGTCAGCGGCTCCAGGGCCACGTCGCCACCCGACAGGCGGGTTTCCATTTCCAACACTTCTTCGCGCTTGACGTTGAGCTTGCTGGCAACTGCATCCACCTCACCCTGCGTCAGCGTGGCACGGTGCGTGTTGCCGTCGCCGGCTTCTTCTTTCAGGCTCTGCTTCATCGAGCGCAGGTTGAAGAACAGCTTGCGCTGTGCCTTGGTGGTGGCCACCTTCACCATGCGCCAGTTGCGCAAGATGTATTCGTGGATCTCGGCCTTGATCCAGTGCATCGCATAGCTGACGAGGCGCACGCCCTGGGTGGGGTCGAAGCGCTTGACGGCTTTCATCAGGCCCACGTTGCCTTCCTGGATCAGGTCGCCGTGCGGCAGGCCGTAACCAAGGTACTGGCGCGAGATGGAAACCACCAGGCGAAGGTGCGACAGCACCATCTTCCCGGCCGATTCCACGTCGCCGTGCTCACGCAGGCGTGTGGAGAACCTGATCTCCTCTTCGGGGGTCAGCAGGGGGATTCGGTTGACTGCGGAAATGTAGGCATCGAGGTTGCCGAGTGACGGCACCAGAGCCCAGGGGTCGCGGACGGTGACAGCGGTGGCAGGAGAAAGATTCATGGACAGTACAGACACGTGCGATCTCCTTTGGTTCCGCAAATATTAGCACTCACCGGGGGTGAGTGCTAAAGAGGGGTGAGGCTGTTTTTGGCTTGTTTCGAGCGGCAATTTCAAGCGGCAATATTTGCCTCGGTGGTGTACGGTTTTCAGCGGTGATGCCATGCGAGCCAAGGCCCCGGGCGCAGAGCAACGCCCGGGGAGGTGGTTCAAAGCGCCAGCATGTAGGCCGTCAGAGCCTCTTTTTCTTGCGCCGACAGTTTCAGGCCCAACACCAGGTTGAAAAACTCCACGGTGTCGGCCAGCGTTGGCAGACGGCCGTCGTGCAGATAGGGCGGCGAGTCCTTGATGCCACGCAGGGTGAAGGTCTTGATCGGCCCATCGTTCATCGCCGTCATGCCATTGATGGGTTGGCCGACCCGGTAGAAGCGCTCCAGCTTCAGGTCGTGCATGTTGTGGTCGAGAAAGCCCATCTGCGGGGCGTGGCACTCGGCGCAGCGTGCTTTGCCCAGAAACAGCCGCTCGCCCGCCAGTTCTTGCGGCGTGGCTTTTTCAGGCACCAGCCGGCCCGTCGGGTCGAGTTTGGGCGCGGGCGGGAAGTCGATGATGTTTTGCATCTGCGCCATCATGGCCACCTGGCTGGAACGGTCGGGCAGGTGCACGCCTTTGCGGGCCGCGCTCACGTGGTCGCCGTTGAAGTAGGCGGTGCGTTGCTCGAATTCGGTGAAGTCTTCGATCGACCGCAGCGAGCGCTTGGACCCGTGGATCTGCTGGGCGAACATGCCGCGCAGGCTGGGTGTGTCGAGCCGGAAGCGCACGGCCTGCGGGCGCAGGTCGGGCGTCAGGTGGAAAGCGGCGTTGCTGTGGAAGTTGGCGTGGCAATCGAGGCACGTGACGCCCAGGCTGGGCGCGGCCACCTTGCGGTCTTCGGTCTGGTTGAACTCTTCCTGCGGGAAGGGTGTGAGCAGCAGGCGCAAACCTTCCATTTGCACCGGCGTCACGATGCCGTTCATCAGCTCGTAGTAGTTGCGGATGCTCAGCAACTGCCCGCGAGACACATCGCCCAAATCCGTGCGTGTCGCCAGAAAAATGGGCGGCGGAAATTCCGGTGTCAGGTGGTCGGGCAGGTCGAATTCCACATCGAAGCGGTTCAGGTCGCGCTGCTCCATGCGCGCGATGTCGTCGATCTGCCGCCTCGGAAACACCTGCCCGCCACTGGCATGTTTGACGTGCGGCAGCGGCTTGAAGCCCTCGGGCAACAGGTCGCGCTGCTTGATCTCATCGGGGCTCATCTGGGCCAACCGGTCCCAGGTCACAGCGGCCGGCAGCTTGACGCGCACACCACCTTGCACCGGCTTTCGGCCCCCCGACATGGTGACCTGCGGGATCGGCCGGTTCGACAAGTCGTAGCGCTCGTTGAACAAGGTGGCCTGGCGTTGCTGCACCTGCGGTTTCTGGGCTTCATCGGTGCGTTTGACCTCCGAAAACGGCACGGTCGGCAGGGGCCGGTAGGTGGTGTCGGCCGGAAGTGGGTCGGCGAACGCCCCCACGCCGATGGCCAATACAGGGATAGCCGCGAGCGCGGCCTGTTTCAAGATCGATGGCATGGTGAACCTCTCCTGGGGCGCGGCCAGCGTGCGACTGGCGCTTTGTTGATTGAAAGCACGGCCCCAAAGTGGCAATCGGCGTGCCGTGGCCTCGCTCAACGGCCCTCACAGCCCCAGGTCCAGGCCGCGTGCACTGGTTAAAGTCGAACGAAGCCATTCCACGCCCCTGCCGCGTGGGTTCAACAAGCCGCCACGCGCCGCCCAACACCGTCACCTGTCATGTCCATCGCCCCCACGCCAGCGCCCGCAGCTTCAACTTCCGCCATGCCCTCGGCCAACCCCTGGCTGGTGCGGCGCCACCGCGCCCCGGCCGGTGAGCGGCGCTTGTTTTGTTTTCATCACGCGGGTGGCAATGCCAACCAGTTCGTGCCGTGGTCGAACTGGCTGCCGCCGGGCACCGAGGTGGTGGGCATCCAGATGCCGGGGCGCGGCCTGCGGCTGCGTGAGCCATTGCTGACCGCAGCCGACGCGCTGATCCACACGCTCGGCGGCGTGCTGGCCGGTGAACTCGACGAGCGCCCCTTCGGCTTCTTCGGCCACAGCATGGGCGCATTGCTGGCGTTCGAGATGGCGCGCTGGCTGGCGGCGCAGGGCTTGCCCGAGCCGGCGCACCTGTTCGTGTCTGGCCGCGCGGCGCCGCACCTGCCCTTGCGCATGGTGCCGATCGACCACCTGCCCGACGCCGACATGGTGGCCGCGCTCGGCCGCCTGGGCGGTGTGGACGACGTGTTGCTGCAAAACCCCGAACTGCTGCAGCTCTTCTTGCCGATGATCCGGGCCGACTTGCTGCTGCACCGCAGCCACCCGCACCGCGTTGCCCCCGCGCTGCGCTGCCCCATCACCGCCCTGGCGTCTGATGGCGATGCGCTGTGCAGCGTGGACGACATGCGCGCATGGCAACGGCACAGCGCCGCCGGCTTCGAGCTGCGCATGTTCGAGGGCGGGCACTTCTTCTTCCACAAGCAGCCCCAGCACCACGTGCCGAAGTTCTTCACGGGGCTGTGGCCGGCGCAGCCCGCCGGTTGACGCTCAAGCCCTGGCTGGGCTGGGTCGAGGGGCGCGTCAGCGGCCGCGAAACTTGGCGATCTGGCGCGACACCGCCACCAGCGCGCCGCTGCTGTCGCGCAGCTCGCCGTCGATTTCGAGGTGGCCGCCCACGAGGTG
This sequence comes from Rhizobacter sp., assembly GCA_043727255.1. Lineage (GTDB taxonomy): Bacteria > Pseudomonadota > Gammaproteobacteria > Burkholderiales > Burkholderiaceae_C > Rhizobacter. Next base: position 4,390 of record JAYSYW010000202.1, read on the forward strand.
GTGTGACCAGAACCGGCCGTGCACCGGCCCCGTGCAAGGCTTGGCCTTCAGGTGCACGCTGTATTCGACCGTGGGCACCGAGCCCCATTGCGCGGGGTCGATGGCATTGAAGATCGGCGGTGGGAAGGCGTCGGCAAACAGCACCAGGGTGTCGAGCGTCGGCTCGGTTCCGTCGGCCAGGGTGATCCAGCCTTCGATCTCCGCCGGCTGCGACGGCCCGGGCCGCGCCAGGTGGCCAGGCTTGAAGCGCATGTCGAAGCGTTCAAGAAACGGCCCGGGCATGGCGGGCAAGGGCAGCTCGCGCATCGGAATGCAGTCGGCCCAAGGCGTGATGGCCGTGGCGGGGCCGAAGGCGTGGGTGAGGCCCGAGCTGCGCGCGAACTCGGTGAAGGTCGCCACGTAGAACGCCTTCTTCTCACCCCGTTGCCACAGTGTGAGCGTGGCGCGTGACAGGCTCTTTTTCACGTCGAGCAGTTCCACGCTCACTTCGGCTGGGCCCGAGGCCGGGTGGCCAAGGAAGCTGGCGTTGAGGGTCAGCAGATCGGGGTGTTCGACGTGCGGGCGCATCAGCGTGGTGGCCAGCGCGGCGAGGTAGCCGCCGTTCGGGTAGCCCAGGATGTCGAAGTCGTTCGAGATCTCGATGGCTTGCGCCGTGGACGTGGTTGAGGGCATGGTGAGTTTCACTTGGTTATCTGGCCGTAGTAGTTCCCCATCCAACCGTCGAGCTGGCCACCAGTGATGCGGGGGCATTGCCACCGCCGCCGCCACTGGCCCAGCACAGCGCAGCGCAGGCGAAGGGCGCCAGGATGCGTGCAAAGGAATTGGCAAGCGAACGGGCGAACGAACGAGTGAACGGACGGGCGAACGAAGGCGTGGAATTCTTCAAGGAACGCGCCCTCAGGTCTTGTGTTTGTTTGTGGCCCCGGCGGTGGACAGAAGCTCCGTCCGTCGGTCCATTTTTTGGCGAATTATCCAGAGGCGTGAACGGAACCGCGCAAGGGTGTGGGCTGCCAGATACAGGCTCGCCCAAGGCGCCGGCACAGGGCGCATGCCGCCAAGGACCTGGTGCCAGCGCGGATCACGTACCCTCGGCATTCCCCACCCCAACGAGGACAGTCGCATGAGTGCTGGCGACCCCGCCCACGGCCCTTCGAGCGGCCACAAGGACCACGGCCACAGCCACGCGCATGGTGCGGGTCATGCTGGCCACGGCCATGGGCACCACCACCCCGCGCCCTCTGAATTCGGCCGTGCATTTGCGGTGGGCATTGCGCTGAACCTGGGCTTCTTGTTGATCGAGGCGTTCTACGGCTGGAAGGTCAACTCGCTGGCCTTGCTGGCCGATGCTGGGCACAACCTCAGCGATGTGGCGGGCCTGGTGCTGGCGTGGGCTGGCGCTGTGGCGGGCCGGCGCAGGCCCGACCTGCGACACACCTATGGCTTCCAGCGCGCGTCCATCCTGGCGGCGTTTGCAAATGCGGTGTTGCTGCTGGTGGCCATGGGTTCGCTGGCGCTGGAAGCGGCGCAGCGGCTGCAGTCACCCGAGCCCACGCAGGGTGTGACGGTGATGGTGGTGGCGGGCATCGGCATTCTGGTCAACACCGCCACCGCGCTGATGTTCATGGGCGGCCGGCACGACGACCTGAACGTCCGGGGCGCGTTTTTGCACATGGCGGGCGACGCGTTGGTGTCGGCCGGCGTGGTGGTTGCGGGCGGCCTGACGCTGTGGCTGGGCTGGGTCTGGCTCGACCCGGTCGTGAGCCTGCTGATCGCGGTGGTGATCGTGCTCGGCACCTGGGGCTTGTTCCGCCAGTCGCTGCACCTGCTGTTCGACGGCGTGCCCGAGCACATCGACATGCAGGCCGTGCGCGAGCACCTGGTGGCCCTGCCCGGGGTGACGGCGATTCACGACCTGCACGTGTGGGCGATGGGCACTTCGCAGGTTGCACTCACGGCTCACCTGGTGCGCCCGCAAGGCGTGCCTGACGACAGCTTCTTGCGCGACGCCACGCAAAGCCTGCAGCAACGCTTTGGCATTGCCCACATCACGCTGCAGGTCGTGCGCCAGCCGTTTTCGGTGTTGTGCGAGGGTGGGGCGATGGGGGCTGAAGGCGGCACACAAGCGGGCTCAACGCCGCATCAGCATCACCATCCGCACTGAGCGGGCGCCCAGTTGGCACGAGGTGCCGCTTCAGGGTCAGAAGCTGAGAGTTTTTGAGTTGGCTCCCTCTCCCTCTGGGGAGCGGGTAGGGGTGAGGGCTTGCGAACCACCACTGTGCCCGGCACGGCCCCTCACCCCAGCCCTCTCCCAAGGGGCGAGGGGGCCTGTGCGGTGAAAACCCCGCGGCCTCTCAGGCCAGACCGCCGATGGCGGTGTCGGCGTCTTCGAGCACCGAGTCCACCACTGCCAGCAGCTCGTTCACGCTGACGGGTTTGGTGAGGTACTGCTGCGCGCCAGCGGCCAGCGCCACTTCAATCTGAACCGGCAAGGCGTCGGCGGACACCACCACCACGGGAATGTCGGCGGTTTTGGGGTCGGCTTTCAGGTGGCGCAGCAACTCCATGCCGTCGATGTCGGGCAGGTGCATGTCGAGCAAGATCAAATCGGGACGCCGCATGCGGATCTGCGCCAGCCCGTCGAGCCCGTTGAGCGACACATCGAGCTGCACCTGCGGCCGGCGCGACAAGATGCCGCGCATCACCTCGACGTTGGTTTCGTTGTCTTCGACGTAGTGCACCGTGCGCTGGTGGTAGTCGCTGCTGGCCACGGGGGGCGCTGGAACCAGCGGCGGCGTCGGTTTCGCGCTCTCGGCCTTGGGCAGCGTGAGCACGAACGACGAGCCTTCGCCCGCCGTGCTGCGGGCGCGCAGTGCGCCGCCCATCAGTTCGGCCAGGCGCTGGCTGATGACGAGGCCGATGCCGGTGCCTTCGAGCGACGAGCGTTCGCGCCCCAGCCGGTTGAAAGGCTGGAACAGCTGCGCGATCTGGTGCGCCGTCATGCCCAGGCCGGTGTCGGTGACGGTGATCTCGACCATGTCGCGCCCACGAAGCTGCGCGCCAATGTGGATGCGCCCGCCGTCGATGTTGTATTTGACGGCGTTGCTCAGCAGGTTGGTCAGGATCTGTTTGACGCGTGTGGTGTCGCCGCTGACACGGGGCGTGCCCTCGGGCACGTCCACCGTGATCACCACGTTGCGGCGCTGCGCGTCGCGTTCCACCAGCGAACGGGTCGAGGCAATGATCTCGCGCAGGTCGAGCGGGTCGGCCTGCAGGCTGAGCGTGCCTGACTCGATGCGCGACAGGTCGAGCACGTCGTTGATCATGTCCAGCAGGTGCCAGCCGGCGCTCTGGATCTGCGCCACCCACGGGCGCTGCACGGCGGGCAGCGGGTGGGTCTGGTCGAGCTCGAGCAACTGCGCAAAACCGAGCATCGCGTTCAGCGGCGTGCGCAGTTCGTGGCTCATGCGCGAAAGGAAGTCGCTCTTGGCGCGGTTCGCGACCTCGGCCACCTCGCGGGCGCGCTCGGCGTCGGCGAGGCGCATGTGCTCGGTGATGTCTTCCACCACCGCCACGATGCGCCGTGGCCGGCCCTGTAGGTCGCGCAGCAGGGTCACGATGGACTGCACCCACACCATGCGCCCGTCGCGGGTGAGGTAACGGCCTTGGCGGCGGTACATCGGGATCTCGTCACGCACCAGCTGGTCGGCCAGCGGCGCGTCGTTCTCGCGGTCGTCGGGGTGGGTGAGCGTGGCCACGTTCATGCCCGCCAGTTCGTCGGCGCTGTAGCCGGTGAGCTGGCAGAAGCGCGGGTTCACCTGTTTCACGTTGCCGTTGAGGTCGGTGTAGACCACGCCGATCGGCACGTTGTTGAGGATGTTGCGAAACCGCTGTTCGCTTTCGCGCAGGTCGGCTTCGGTTTGCTCGCGCTCGGCGATCTCGCGCTGCAGCGCGGTGGTGCGGTCTTTCACCGCCACCTCGATGCGGCGCGTGCGGCCGGTCACGCTGAGCAACAGCGCGCCGAGCATGGCGATGGCCAACAGGCCGACCAGCGAAAACGGCAGCGCATTGCGCTCGCGAGAGTCTGGCACCTCGCGGCGTTGTGCCTGCACGCGCAAGTCCCACTGCCGACCCGCGAAGGCCAGCGGCCGCACATGCGCCAGTTCGCTGTCGCGCAGCTCGCAACCGGCCGGGCCCGCCAGGCGGTGACGTTCGGCCTTGGGGTCGGTATCGACGATGCAGACCTTCAGGTAGCTCGGCAAGCCGCCCTGGAAGGCCTTCACCGCGTCGTCCATGCGCAGCGTGGCAAACACCAGGCCGCTGGCCGAAGCCAGCCGTTCGGCTTCGGTGGTGGGCCTGCCCGCATACACCGCGCGGTAGATCACGAGCCCGGTCTGGTTGCCCAGGTCCTGGGTGATCCGAAAGCCGGCGCTGGCGGCGGGCCGGTCGGTGCGAATGGCGGCATCAACGGCGTCCCGGGCTTGTGGCACCGAGCGCGCGTTCACGCCGATGGCTGATGTGTTGCCAAGGGCTGGCTCGATGTAGCGGATCACGACCAGGGTGTCGTCGGCCTGCGGCGTGAAGCCGGTGTCGGCCCGGTCGAACACCCGTGCGTCTTTGGCGCCATCGACATGGCGCAGCTTGGTCTCGAGCTGGGGGATGTCGGGACGGGTGATCAGCTCACTCCAGCCGATGGCTTGCAGGTGGGTGTCGGGCGACAACCAGGCGGCGCTGGCGCGGCGCATTTCGTCGGCCGTCACTTCCTTGGAGGCCAGGAACACGCTGTGGATCGCCTGCACCGCGTGCAGCGACTGCTGCAGCCGCGCCGACAGCGTGGACGACGCATGAACCGCGTCACGCTCGAAGGCCGCCTGCACACGCGCTTCTTCCCATTGGCTGACCTGCTTGATGCTCAGCGCCATCAGCACTGTGGACACGGCCAGCGTCAGGCCCAGCGAACGGCACCGAGGCGCCCAGTCTTCACGTGGCTCGCCGAGCAGGGTCAACACGATCGGTGCGCCGATCAACACGCCGAGCGTGTCACCGGCCCACCACGTCCACCAAGTGAAC
>JAYSYW010000203.1:0-4416 GCA_043727255.1 Rhizobacter sp.
GCCGCCGCGCACACGCCTTTCATCGCCGCCGCCGACCCGGCGCTGGCACAAATGGGCTCATGGCAAGAGCTGGCCAACCCACGCGACCTGACGAAGATCTTCACCACGCCCGAATACGCCGCCTGGCGTTCGCTGCGCGAGTCAGACGACGCGAAGTACATCGGCCTGGCCATGCCGCGCTTCCTGGCGCGCATTCCCTACGGCGCCAAGACCAACCCGGTCGAAGAATTCAACTTCGAAGAAGACACCGGCAGCGCCGACCACACCAAGTACACCTGGGCCAACTCGGCCTACGCGATGGCGGTCAACATCAACCGCTCGTTCAAGAGCTATGGCTGGTGCTCGCGCATTCGGGGCATTGAATCGGGCGGCGCCGTTGAAGGCTTGCCCACGCACACCTTCCCGACCGACGACGGCGGCGTGGACATGAAGTGCCCGACCGAAATCGCCATCAGCGACCGGCGCGAAGCCGAATTGGCCAAGAACGGCTTCATGCCGCTGGTGCACCGCAAGAACAGCGACTTCGCGGCCTTCATCGGTGCCCAGTCGCTGCAAAAGCCGGCCGAGTACGACGACCCCGACGCCACCGCCAACGCCAACCTGGCCGCGCGCCTGCCGTACCTGTTTGCCACTTGCCGCTTCGCGCATTACCTGAAGTGCATCGTGCGCGACAAGGTCGGTTCGTTCAAAGAGCGCACCGACATGGAAAAGTGGCTCAACAACTGGATCATGAATTACGTCGATGGTGACCCCGCCAATTCGTCGGAGACCACCAAGGCCCAGAAGCCACTGGCCGCCGCTGAAGTCGTCGTGGAAGAAATCCCCGGCAACCCCGGCTACTACTCATCCAAGTTTTTCCTGCGGCCGCACTACCAGCTCGAAGGGCTGACGGTGTCGCTGCGCCTGGTTTCCAAGCTGCCGTCACAGAAGCAGCAGTAATTCAAAAACACAAGGAGGCGCAGGCCGCGGAACTGCGCTCCGAGTTTTCTCTTTTTGCTTTGACCAGCGTCATCACCAGCGCAGGCAAACAGTTCGTCTTTCGTTTTTCAATCTTCAAGGAGTTCAATCATGAGCAGCGACTTTCACATCAAGTTCGACGGCGTCGAAGGCGAAGCAACCCACAAGGACCACAAGGGCGAGATCGAGATCCTGTCGTGGAGCTGGGACGTGAGCCAGACCTCGGGCTCGACCACCGGCGGCGGCTCGGGCCGTGGCAAGGCCAACCCGGGCGAATTCGTCTTCACCCACATCTACGACAAGGCCTCGCCGGTTCTGGCCAAGCACGGCGCGTCGGGCAAGCACTTCAAAGACGCCAAGCTGACCGCCCGCAAGGCCGGCGAAGGCCAGAAAGCCTTCTTGACCATCGTGATGAAAGAAGTCTTCATCACCCGCGTGGCTCCGTCTGGCCAGTCTGAAGGCGACATCACCGAAGAAGTCACCTGCACCTACAAAGACATCGAGTTCGCCTACAAAGCCCAAGACGACAAGGGCGGCCTGGGCGGCGAAGTCAAGTTCGGCTGGAACACCGCCACCACCGAAACCCGCTGACGGCCAGCGGCGCCCGCATGGCTGCGGCGTGCATCGCGCACGCCCGGCCCCATGCGCCGCAACTCCGCCACTGACACCGCCTCAGAAGGAATCCGCATGGCCACCGTCCTCAAGCCACCGCCGTCGTCATCGGGCGCGGTTGATGTCTTCCTCAGCGTGCAGTCCAAGCGCGCCGGCAAGATCAAGGGCGAAGCCGTGGCCCTGGACCACAAAGACGAAATCACCGTGCACTCGTGGAAGTGGGGCGTGGCCGCCAGTTCCGCGCTGGGCTCGGCGCAGGCCACCGGCCGGCGTTCGTACACCAACCTCATCGTCAACAAGCGCGTGGACTGCAGCACCACCGCGCTCATGAGCGTGCTGGCCACGAACGACGAGATCAAGGAAGCCAAGCTCACCATGCGCAAGGCCGGCGACGGCCAGCGTGACTTCTTCTCCATCACGCTCAACAACGCCCGCGTCACCTCGGTCGATCTTGACTGCGACCCCAGCGGCGAAACGCTGGAACGCGTCACCTTCAGCTTCAACAAGGTGCAGGTGGACTACGAGATCCAGCAGGCCAGCGGCGGGCGTGGGTCGGGCTTCAGCTTTCAAGACGAAATCTTGCCGACCTGAACGGCCCGCTGCTGTTCGAGCCCGCTGCCAAGCTGCCACCAAGGCCTGCCCCCAAGCCCCACCGAGAACCCCATGCCCACACCCCAGGAACTGCTCACCGCTGGCGACCCCGCGCAGGCCTTGCAAGCACTGCAACAGCAAGTGCGCGACAAACCGGGTGACGCGAAGCTGCGTGTCTTCCTGTTCCAACTGCTCGCCGTGCTCGGCCAGTGGGACCGTGCCATGGCGCAGCTTGATGTCTGCGGCCAGCTCGACCACGGCACGCTCGCCATGGTGCAAACCTACCGCGAAGCCATCAAGTGCGAAACCCTGCGCAACGCGGTGTTCGCAGGCAAGAACACGCCGGTCGTTTTCGGCCAACCCGCCGAGTGGGTGGCCTTGCTGGTGCAGGCGCTGGCGCATGACGCGCAAGGCCATGCCCGCCAAGCGCAACAACTGCGCGCCCAGGCTTTCGAGCAGGCACCCACGACCGCCGGCACACTGAACGGCGAAGCCTTCGACTGGATCGCCGACGCCGACTCGCGCCTGGGCCCCGTGCTTGAGGCCGTGCTGAACGGCCGCTACACGTGGATCCCTTTCGATGCGCTCTCAGCCATCAAGCTCGAAGCCCCCGAAGACCTGCGCGACATGGTCTGGACTCCGGCCCAGCTGACCTTCGCCAATGGCGGCGAATCGGTCGCGCTGGTGCCCACCTGTTACCCCGGCACACGCGAGCAGGCCGACGGCAAGCTCAAGCTGGCACGTGCCACCGAGTGGCTTGAAATCGGCCCCGACCAGTACGCCGGGCTTGGCCAGCGCATTGTCTCGACCAGCAGCGCCGAACTCGGCGTGCTGGAAGTGCGCGACATCGTGTTGACGCATTGAGCGTCCTTAACAGAGCGCTTGGCAGCGAGCCTGGCGCCATGCCAAGAGATTCAACGCAAAGGCGCAAAGAACAAACCCCAAGAACGCAAAGGCAAAACATGACTTCTCTTTGCGACCTTGGCTGTTCCCCTTCGCGTCTTTGCGGTCAAAAACCCGTGCCCAAGCTCCCCATCACCCCACCTGATCAGCAAGAAAGTTCAGCCAAGCGCGAAAAACCGTTCGGGCTGAGCCTGTCGAAGCCCTGTTCGAGCGTCGCGCAGCACTTCGACAGGCTCAGCGCGAACGGTGAATTGCTGAACTTTCGTGCTGACCAGGTCACCCCATGAGCGCCAACCTGCGCGACCGCCTGCAACCGGCCCTGCTCGACCGGCTGACCGACTTCAACCCGCAATCGCAAGTTGAGGCCGACGACAACCGTTTGATGAGCAAGTCGCAGATCCGCGATGCGGTGTTGCGCGACCTCGGCTGGTTGATGAACTCGGTGCAACCGCTCGGCAACAAGATGGCGCAGCAATACCCGCAGGTGGCCGACTCGGTGCTCAACTTCGGCTTGCCGCCGATGTCGGGGCAGCTTGCTTCGCGCATCGACGTGAGCGTGCTGGAGCGCACGCTCAAGCAGGCCATTCTTCGCTTCGAGCCCCGCGTGATGGAAGACTCTCTCGAAGTCAACGCACTCGAAGCCAGCAGCGTGCTCGACACCCACAACGTCATCGAGTTCGAGATTCGCGGCTTCATGTGGGCACAGCCCGTGCCCCTGGAATTGCTGCTTCGCACCCAGGTTGACCTGGAAGCCGGCCAAGTGGAAGTGCGTGACGCCAGCAGCATCACACCGCGCCGCAAACCATGAACCCCATGCTCACTTCGTTCATTGCCACCCGAGGCCGCGCTGGGCGCCTTGGGGCAACTGGGCCGGCGCTGAGGTCACGCTGACATGGACCCGAGCCTGCTGCGCCACTACAACGACGAACTCACCCACCTGCGCGAGGTGGGCGCCGAGTTCGCCAAAGAATTCCCGAAGATCGCTGCCCGCCTGTCGATGGACGGCGTGGAGGTGTCCGACCCCTACGTTGAACGCCTGCTCGAAGGCTTTGCCTTCCTCGCCGCACGCGTGCAACTGAAGATCGACGCCGAGCACCCGCGTTTCATTCAGCACCTGTTGGAGACGGTGTACCCGGGCTTTCTGTCGCCCGTGCCGTCGATGTTGATCGCGCGCATGCGGCCCGACCCGCTGGACCCGAACCTGCAACGCGGCTTCACCGTCAAGCGCGGCAGCGCCCTCACCAGCGAGGTGGCACGCGGGCAGAACACACGCTGCGAATTCCGCACCGCGCACGACGTGACGCTGTGGCCGATCGAGATCGACTCGGTGCAGTACTTCACCCACGCACCCGA
>JAYSYW010000204.1:0-4415 GCA_043727255.1 Rhizobacter sp.
TGCTGGCGCTATGTGCAAGGCGCCTGGCACACCGTGCCGGCCGGTTTTGTGGATGCATCGGGTGCGCGCCCGGCGGAAGACGCCGACCTCGCCGAGGCCCGTCGCCACATGCACGAAACCCGCCGTGAAGAAGGCTTCGCCGATCTCGTCGGCCTGGCCTGGGCGCTGAACCGCCACCCCGAACACTACGCGCGCGTGCACGCATGGTTTCACCAGGTGCGCGACGAGCCCTTGGCCGGCAGCCACCACGACACCCGTGCCTGGGTTCGTCTGGTGCGCGACCCTTCGGCCTTCGCCGTCGGTGCCACGCCGTTCGAGCAGGTGATGTCGCTCTGGCAACGCGGGCTGGCCAACGCCGACTGAGGGCTCAGGGCCGCAGGTGCTGCTCGAAGAAGGCGGCGATTTTCTGGAAGGCCGCCTCGCGCTGGGCACCGTCGAAGTCTTTTTCCGGCATGCCGCCGCGAGCCTGCCGCAGCGCGACCTCGCGCGCCAAGGCTTCGGGCCAGGGCGACAGCACGTCCATGTGCCCGGCACCAGTCAAGTCGGCCAGACGGCTGCAAGCCTTGCACTCGCGCAGCACGTGGTCGGCGTGAAATTTCGGCAGCAGGAATTGGTCGCGGCTGGCGCTCACCACCCCCACCGGCACGCTGATGCGGGCCAGGCTTTCGGGCGTGAAGAGGGCCGAAAGTGGCACGGCCAGCGTCACCGCTGCCACGCGGGGGTCGATGCGCACATCGCTTGCCGAACCGGCAACGGGCGTGCGGCCGCCATGTACCGCGGTGTACTCGGCCGGGAAAAAATCTTCCGGCACGCCGCGTGCGCGCTCGTAGTTGGCGCGGCGTTCGGCTTGGCCCTTGGGTGTGGGGGCGCCGGCGAAGCAAAAACCGAAATCAGCGTCCGCATGGTCCAGGCAGTGGCGCACCAAATCCAGCATGCGCCATTGCGCCCCGGCCAATGAAAGCGCCGTCAGCCCGCCAGCCGACATGCCGTGCACGCCCACTTTGTCGAGTGTCAGCAGCGGCCCCCAGGTGGGGTGCTGCGCCAGCGCATCGATCACGCGGATGGCTTCGCCGGGCCTGCGTTTGAATGAGTCTTCCCCGGCGCGCGAGGTGTCGAGGTGGTTGTCGCCCAGGTGCGTGGGTTGGGCGACCACAAAGCCGGCCCGTGCCAGCGTGGCTGCCAACGCATGGTCGGCCAGTGGGTTGCCGCCGGTTCCGTGTGACATGACGATGAGCCGGCGAGCGCCGGGCAGTGGCGCGGCGTCGATCGCCACCTTCAGCTCGAACGGCCCCCGGGTGACCGGTTGCACCGCTTGAGCGGTCGGGTAGACCAGCGTCACGGGCAGGTCGCCCACGTCGAGCTGGGCCATGCCCACCTGGGCACTGGACGCGCCGGCCATGAGCGCCATGAGGGCGGGTACGGCCAGGCGAGTGATCAACCGGGCAGTGTGGGAGGCGCGCGCGGTAAGAGGCTTCATCGAAATTGCAGTCGTCAAGGGTTCCTCCGTTCCCGGGAATCGGGTCCGAAGGTGGAACTCTCTCACGCCACCCGCCGTGCGAATTCTTCGCTTGCAATCAAGTGGCACCCGGGTGCCGCGAATTACCGCTTTCGGGCCGCGAGCGCGCACCCTGCGGCGGTTTACTGCGACAACTTCTGCGCGATCTGCGCCACATGCCGGCCCTGGAAGCGGGCGATGGCCAGTTCGTTTTCGCTGGGCTGGCGCGAGCCGTCGCTGCCGGCGAGGGTGGTGGCGCCGTAGGGCGTGCCGCCCGACACCTCGGAGATGTCGTTCAGCCGCGTTTCCGAATACGGCACGCCGACGATCACCATGCCCAGGTGCAGCAGCGTGATGTGAAAGCTGGTGAGGGTGGTTTCTTGCCCGCCATGCTGGGTGGCGGTGCTGGCGAACGCACTGCCCACCTTGCCGATCAGCGCGCCCTTGGCCCACAGGCCGCCCGCCTGGTCGAGGAAGTTGCGCATCTGCGATGCCATGTTGCCGAAGCGCGTGGGCGTGCCGAAGATGATCGCGTCGTAGTTCGGCAACTCGTTGACCGTGGCAATGGGCGCCGGCTGGTCGAGCTTGTAGTGCGATTTCCTGGCCACCTCTTCAGGCACCAGCTCGGGCACGCGCTTGATGTCGACTTCAGCGCCCGCGCCGCGAGCGCCGTCAGCAATGGCCTGGGCCATCGTCTCGGTGTGCCCGTAGGTCGAGTAGTACAGAACCAGAACCTTGGCCATGCTGTGCTCCATGAAGAGGTTGCCCGAAGGGGACGGGCATCTTGCGCGGACGCTTCAGGTTCCGCGCGCCTCTGCATGGAAGACCGCGATCAGCGGGCGGTATAGCCCCCGTCCACCGCCAACTGGTGGCCCAGCACGAAGGCCGCGTCGTCGGAGCTGAGGAACACCACCGCGTTGGCAATGTCTTCGGCCTCGCCCAGCCGCCCGATCGGGTGCGCCTGTTCGATGTACGCGGCGCGCCTGGGCTCGCGGGCAATGGCGCGTTCGGTCATCTCGGTGCGAATGATCCCCGGGCACACCGAATTGACGCGGATGCCCTTGCGCCCGTACTCCACCGCCGCCGACTTCGTCATGCCCACCACGGCGTGCTTGGTCGCGCCGTAAAGCGGCTGCCGGGGCGCGCCGATCAGCCCGCCGATCGACGCGGTGTTGACGATGGCGCCGCCGCCACCTTGCTTCAACATCTGCTCGATCTCGTGCTTCATGCAGAGCCACGTGCCCTTGACGTTGACGGCCATCAGGCGGTCGAACATCTCTTCGGTGGCCTTGGCCAGCGGCTCGTGTTCGATGTCGATGCCGGCGTTGTTGAAGGCGATGTCGAGCCGACCGAAGTGCGCCACGACCTGCTCGACCATCGCCGCTACCTGGTCACCGCGCGACACGTCGGTGGTGATGCCGATGGCTTCGCCGCCAAGGGCGTTGATTTCGCCTGCCACCGTTTGCGCGGCTTCGCCATTGAGGTCAACCACCGCGACCTTGGCGCCTTCGCGTGCATAGGCCAGCGCGGTGGCACGGCCGATGCCGCCGCCGCCGCCCGTCACCAGGGCGATTTTTCCTGCGAGTTTTGCTGTCATGGCTTCAGCCCAGTGCGGGGTAGTCGATGTAGCCATGCGGGCCACTTCCGCCGTAGAGCGGCGCGTCGGTGAAGAGCTCGTTGAGCGGCTTGTCCTCGCGGAAACGCCGTGGCAGGTCGGGGTTGGTGATCATGGGCCGGCCGAACGAAACCATGTCGGCACGGCCGCTGGTGATGGCCTCGATGGCCATTTCTTTCGTGTAGCCGTTGTTCACCATCCAGATGCCCGAATACAGCTTGCGCAGCGCCGCGTAGTCGAACGGCGCGTTGTCGCGCGGGCCGCCGGTGTAACCCTCGACCACGTGGATGTAGACCGGGTGCAGTTTTTCCAGTTCACGCACCACGTGCTCGAACAGCGGCTGCGGATTGCTTTCCAACGAATCGTTGACCGGCGACACCGGCGAGATGCGGATGCCGGTGCGATCAGCGCCGATTTCGGCGATCACGGCGGCCATCACTTCCAGCAGGAAACGGGCGCGGTTTTCGATGCTGCCGCCATAGGCGTCGGTGCGCTGGTTGGAGCCGTCGCGCAGGAAGCCATCGACCAGGTAGCCGTGCGCGCCGTGCACTTCAATGCCGTCGAAACCGGCCTTGATGGCGTTGGCGGCGGCGGTGCGGAAGTCGTTCACCACGCTCGCAATCTCAGCCGTGTCGAGCGCGCGCGGGGTGGACGTTTCAACATGGCCCTGGCCGATGATGAAGGTCTTGGCCTTGGCAGCGATGGCCGAAGGGGCCACCGGCGCTTGCTCGCCCGGCTGGAAGTGGCTGTGCGAGATGCGGCCGGTGTGCCACAGCTGCACGAAGATCTTGCCGCCCTGGGCGTGCACGGCGTCGGTCACGTGCTTCCAGCCGGCGATCTGCTCGGGAGTGTGCAGGCCGGGCGTGGCGTTGTAGCCCTGCGCCGTCTCGGAAACCTGCGTCGCTTCAGCGATGACGAGGCCGACGCTCGCGCGCTGGCTGTAGTAGTTGGACGCCATCGCGGCCGGCACGTTGCCTTCGGCGGCCCGGTTGCGGGTCAGCGGGGCCATGGCCATGCGGTTGGCGAGTTCGAGCTTGCCCAGCCGGATCGGCTGGAACAAGGCGTCGGTGATGAAGGTGTCGGCGGGGTTGCCCATGGGGTCAGTGCTCCAAGGTTTGGGGTTGGGTTGGGGTGGTGCTGCCGGTGGGCCGGAACAGCAGGTCGAGGATGAGTGCCGTGCTCTCACGCAGTGGTCGCACCGAACGTTCGACCTTCATGCGCAGGAGGGAGCCTTCCCACACGCTCCAGGTCAGGGCTGAGAGGGCGGTGGCGTCGATGTCGCTGCGGATTTCTCCGGTGGCCTGG
>JAYSYW010000205.1:0-23209 GCA_043727255.1 Rhizobacter sp.
GCCGCGCACGTCGACGGTAATCTTCTTGGACAGGTTGCCGTTGGCCACAGCTGTAGTAACGGCCGCGATATTGCGCACCTGGCTGGTGAGATTGCCGGCCATCGAATTGACGTTGTCGGTCAGGTCCTTCCAGGTGCCGGCCACACCTTCCACCGTCGCCTGTCCGCCCAAGCGCCCTTCGGTTCCGACCTCTCGCGCAACGCGGGTCACTTCGCCGGAGAACGCGTTTAGCTGGTCGACCATCGTGTTGATGGTGTTCTTGAGCTCGAGGATCTCGCCGCGCACGTCGATGGTGATCTTCTTGCGCAGGTCGCCATTGGCGACGGCCGTGGTCACGTCGGCGATGTTGCGCACCTGCGACGTCAGGTTCGACGCCATCGAGTTCACCGAGTCGGTCAGGTCGCGCCAGGTGCCGCTCACTCCCTCGACGTTCGCCTGCCCGCCGAGACGCCCCTCGGTTCCCACCTCGCGCGACACGCGCGTGACTTCGGCGGCAAAGGCGTTGAGCTGGTCCACCATGGTGTTGACGGTGTTCTTCAGCTCGAGGATCTCGCCGCGCACGTCCACGGTGATCTTGCGCGACAGGTCGCCCTTGGCGACGGCCGTCGTGACGTCGGCGATGTTGCGCACCTGTGCCGTCAGCGACGATGCCATCGCGTTCACGCTGTCGGTGAGGTCCTTCCAGGTGCCGGCAACACCCGGCACGTTGGCCTGGCCGCCCAGCACGCCCTCGGTTCCCACTTCGCGCGCCACGCGCGTCACCTCGGCGGCGAAGGCGTTGAGCTGGTCCACCATCGTGTTCACGGTGTTTTTCAGCTCCAGCACCTCGCCCTTCGCTTCCGCGGTGATCTTCCGGCTCAGGTCCCCCTTCGCCACCGCGGTGGTCACGTCGGCGATGTTTCGCACCTGGCTCGTCAGGTTCGACGCCATCGAGTTCACCGAGTCGGTCAAGTCCTTCCAGGTACCGGCCACGCCTTGCACGTCGGCCTGGCCACCCAGCTTGCCTTCGGTGCCCACCTCACGGGCCACGCGGGTCACCTCGGCCGCGAAGCTTCGCAGCTGGTCCACCATGGTGTTGATGGTGTTCTTCAGCTCCGAGATTTCCCCCTTCACGTCCACCGTGATCTTCTTGGACAAGTCACCCGCCGCCACGGCGGTCGTCACTTCGGCAATGTTTCGCACCTGCGAGGTCAGGTTGCCGGCCATGAAGTTCACCGACTCAGTCAAGTCCTTCCACGTGCCGGCCACGCCCTGCACGTCGGCCTGACCACCCAGGATGCCTTCGGTGCCCACTTCCCGCGCCACCCGCGTCACTTCGGCGGCGAAGCTTCGCAGCTGGTCCACCATGGTGTTCACGGTGTTCTTCAGTTCAAGAATTTCGCCCTTCACGTCCACCGTGATCTTCTTGGACAAGTCGCCTGCGGCCACGGCCTTCGTCACGTCGGCGATGTTTCGCACCTGAGACGTCAAGTTGCCGGCCATCGAGTTCACCGAGTCCGTCAAGTCCTTCCAGGTGCCCGACACACCCTCCACCCGCGCCTGCCCACCCAAGATGCCCTCGGTGCCCACCTCGCGCGCCACGCGCGTCACTTCAGACGCGAAGGAGCGCAGCTGGTCCACCATGGTGTTGATGGTGTTCTTGAGCGTGAGGAACTCGCCCTTCACGTCCACCTCGATCTTTTTCGAGAGGTCGCCCTTGGCCACGGCCGTGGTCACGTCGGCGATGTTGCGCACCTGGTCGGTCAGGTTGCCGGCCATCGAGTTCACCGAGTCCGTCAAGTCTTTCCACGTGCCCGCCACGCCCTTCACCTTGGCCTGGCCACCCAGCTTGCCTTCGGTGCCCACTTCCCGCGCCACGCGCGTCACTTCGGCCGAGAAGTTGGCCAGCTGCTCCACCATCTTGTTGATGGTCTTGGCGGTGCGCAAAAACTCGCCTTCCAGCGGCCGGCTGTCCACTTCCAGCGCCATGCTCTTGGACAAGTCGCCCTGCGCCACCGCGCCGATCACGCGGGCCACTTCAGAAGTCGGGTGCACCAGATCGTCGATCAGCGAGTTGATGCACTCGACCGATTCGCCCCAGAAGCCGCGCGATTCGCGCAGCGAGGCCCGCTGCTTGAGCTTGCCTTCCTTGCCCACCACCTGGCTCAGCCGCGTCAGCTCTTCGGCCATGTTGGCGTTCTGTTCGACCACGTCGTTGAACGCGTCGGCCACCTTGCCCGCCAAGCCCGACCAGTGCACCGGCAGGCGCACCGTGGCGTCGCCTTTGCGCAAGGCATTCAACGCGGTGAGCAAGGCACTCAACTCCTGGTCGTCGGTGCGGGGGGCGGTTGGGGTTTCCAGTACTTTCATTGGAATTCGGCTCCAGGGCGACTGGCCAAACGCGGCCGGAAAAGGGGGGTGCGGAGCATTCTGACCGCACATCCACCCGTGCGCAGCAAGCCTTCGTTCCGCGCCCCAGCGGCTACCATCCGCTCCGCTGAAATTCACCCTCGCCCCCCATGTTTTTGATATGAGCAAACGGGTTCCAGGCAAAGCCACAGACACCCGCACCCAGCTGGTCACGGACCCGATTCCCTCGGACGTACGCGCATTCGTGCTCAACCGGGTGGACACCGTCGCCGAAATGGAAGCGCTGGTGATCATGTCCAAAGACCCCGGCGACGACTGGGGAATCGCCAGCGTTGCCGAACGGCTCTACATCGCCCCGGCCGATGCCGAAAAAGTGCTCGCCGGCCTGTGCCGCCAACGCCTGGCAGTGGCGCATGGCGGTGTGTTTCGGCTGCAGCCAGCCACCGCACGCGACAGCGAAACGCTGCACGCGTTGGTGGCGCTGTACGCGGTGCACTTGATTGCCATCACCCACCTCATTCATGCCAAGGCGGGCAGCCGCATTCAAGAATTTGCCGACGCCTTTCAACTTCGCAAGGATCTGCCATGACCATGGCCAGCTTTGTTTACACCGCCTGCGCCATCGCCGCGACGCTGTGCGCCGTCTTGCTGTTGCAGGCTTATCGGCGCGGCCGCTACCGGCTGCTGCTCTGGAGCGGCTTGTGTTTCGTCGGCCTGGCCATCAACAACCTGCTGCTGGTGATGGACAAGCTGGTGTTCCCCAGCCACGACCTCTCGATGTGGCGCAGCGGCAGCGCACTGTTGGCGATGCTGGTGCTGCTTTTCGGCCTCATCTTGGACGCGGAGTGAGCGCCATGCACACCTTGCTGCTCGGCGCCATCGCCATGGCCTCACTGGTTGCGGCCCTGTTCTTCTGGCGTTTCTGGCGCCAGACCCGTGACCGCTTCTTCCTGCTTTTTTCGCTGGCCTTCGGTGTGGACAGCCTCGACCGCGTGGCCCTCGGCACGCTGGGCACCGTGGCCGAAGAGCATGAGCCGCTGTTCTACCTGGTGCGGCTGGTCACGTTCGGGTTGATCCTGGCCGCCATCATCGACAAAAACCTGCGCCGCAACGGCCGCAAATGAACGCAGCCCTCACGACGGGCCGGGCAGCATCTTGAAACCCGCGATCGCCGCGCCGATGACCGCGTTGACCGCCACACTCAACGCACTGGGCACGTAGAACACGGCCGACAGGGCGCTCTGCCCCAGGCCGTGTTCGGCCAGGTTGCCCAGCATGTAGCAGGCCATGCCCAGCAGCAGCCAGCGGCGCAAGTAGACGAACAGCCAGTGCGCCTGCGTGAGGTTGTGCCGCCACGCCGCCGCACGCTCCAGCAGGTTGCCCCGGGTCACGTCACGGAACATCCAGCCGAAGAACAAGTAGCGGTACAGCAGCGTGCGAAGCGACAGATCAAGATCACGGGGAGCAACCATGGTTTGAACCTCTCCTGGCACCGGCGACAACATGGCCCCGGCTCCGCTTGGTGAGGGCTGACCCGCAAGAGTTGCATCTGACGAAGCCAAACCCCGCCAAATGGGCCGGGTGATGCAGTCTGATCACAAAAGCCGGCCCGCGCGTTGCCGTTCGTCATGCCCAAGTCGCCAGCGTGGCGCATGGCACGCAGCGGGGTGGTTGTGCCCCTCCCAGGTGCCCCGTTGCAGGGCTACCGGGTGGGAGATTCAGACGCCTACTCTCCCAGCTTGAGGAGATGCCGCTTCCCAGCGACACCAGCCCACTGCTCATGCCCGGGAAGGGGTGACTTCGATTTCTTGATCGGTTTCCAATCGGGATGCTTCGCCAGGCGTTCATTGAGCTCGACAAACGAACGCTGAGATTCACTGATTTCCTCAGCGTTCACGATTGCACCGACCGGGCACTCGGGGACGCAAATCGAACAGTCGATGCATTCCGATGGATCAATGACAAGGAAGTTCGGACCTTCCAGGAAGCATTCCATTGGGCACACGTTGACACAGTCTGTGTACTTGCATTGGATGCATGACTCGGTGACGACGAAGGGCATTGATCTGGCAGCTTGATGAGAGAGGGATTTCGTTAAAACTTCGTGCTCAGCAAGAAAGTTCAGCCACCTCCGTTCGCACTGAGCCTGTCGAAGTGCCGCGTGGGACTTCCTTCGACAAGCTCAGGACGGTTCGGAAATACAGGCTCAGCCGGTCAGCTTTCACGTCGCCTCGCATAGATTGCAACCATGGCGGCGGGCAAAACATGCGTTGGAAAGAACGTGTACCAAAGCGGAAACTCAGAATTTGTCAGCGTCCCGCCTCCAGTCTGCAGGAAATAGACGACGGTTCCTATCGCTCCGACCGCAAGTGCCGCAGCGATTGCATGACCATTCGCCATTCGAGCAGCGCAATAGCAGCCACCAAAGAACACAGCCGTTGAGAACACGACATCAAGAACGAGGAACCCTGTCGGAACGGCCGCGCCCTCACTCTCCGACAGCTGCATGAGGAAAGCAGCAAGAAGCGGCGCAACAAACCATGCAAGGACCAGCGCCGCAAGTGAGAAGAGCAGCACCGCGCCGATCGTTCGACGCCACGTTGTCGGACTCAGGTGAACCGGATCTGCAACTTCGGTTCCTGGTGGAGAAAAGCGATTGTTCATTGAGTGCAAGGTGAGTCAGTTCGATGGAGCGTCAAACATCACCACTCTTCCGGCTCACCTTATTTGGCTTTTTGCCATGGACTCCAAGCATGGGAGAGAAGGCGAATGCCCAGAACAGAAAGCCAATTGTTCCGCCGAACGTGCTCTGAAGCAGACCTGCTTTGATCTCCGTCTTGATTCCGTGCGGCGTCTTCTTTCCATCAATGATCGTGGGGCCACCAGAGTCAGCCGCCGAATATCCTGAACCACTTGGCAGAAGCAATCCAATGGCGGCAGGCGCCAACCCGACAAGCATCCCCGCAACGACACATTCAAGACGCCCAACTTTCCAAAAGCGCCTCAGCGCGAAATATGTGGGGATCGCAAGCACCAAGATCAGCCCTTCCGACACAAAGAGCATCGCCACAAGACCAAAGACAAACCCGCCCCACTGGTCATTGGCCGCACTCAGTGCGCCCGATAGCAAGATGCACGGAAGAACGGGAGCAAGAAGGAATGCAAGAAGAACGCGTAGACGGTGCATGGTTGTTGGTGATGCCTGACGTTTGATATGAGAGGCATGGCCCGGATTGCCAGGTACGCCTTCTCGATTGAATGGTCAGACAGCAGTCTCGTTGGTGGATGGCTAAACCAAGGAACACTTCCTGACAGTTTCGAACGTTCGCGTTGTCACCTCTGTGCCGAAGGTGCGCTCCAGCAAGACCATGAACACGGGGCCCTTTTCATTCGGCACGTAGGCCGAAAACACCTCGGTGTTTTGCAGCATCAGGATACGGGCTTCGTCTCGCTCAATCGGCAGTTCGATGTGCCTTTCGTTGGGCCGACGCAGAAACGTGACGACGCGTTTGGCGTTTGCCGGCAAATCGAAGTCAACGAACGGGTCTCTTTCAATGAGTGACCGAAGAAATGTGGAGGGACGGACGATCGTTTGGAAGACTCGTTCCAGGTGCCCAGCCATTGCCTCTTCTGCCTTCTTCTCCAAGATGGGAACGATCTCGGGCTTGGCAGTGAATGCGACATTGCCACTTGAAAGAAGTGTCTTCACATCAGTGAACCCCGCCGCCTCGAAGCAACGCTTGAGGTCTGGCATCTTGCAGTTCATTGGACTGACACCGCGGAGGAAGGCAACGTAGCGTGTCATCGAGGGCGGTAACGATTCAGCATTTGAGCGCCTAACAGAATATGTGCGTAGGCCCAGTTTGCCAGCAGTAGCGACGTACTCCTAGCTTGGCAAAAGGTGGTCAGATCTGAGCTTAATTTCCAGCCGTCTTTCACTCGCCTTGGCCCAGAAGGATGGCAGCGCCAGCTCCGCCCTCAGCCCATGAGAGTGCTTGGGAGTTCGCCGCGCGCTTGGCACAGAGCCGTCAACCCAATCATTGCCTAACTCCCGTATCGGCCCAACTCCGACCACAGTGCGCACCGCTGCCGAACCCCTCTGCCGAATCGGAAAACCCCCTCCCCCATGGCATCACTCGCTACCATTCCTCGCATGATTTCAGCTGTAGGAATGCGCCGTGGAAACACAGGAATTGCATCGTGGACGCCTGATTGATCACCTGCAACTTGTCGTGCGCGACCTTGCCATGAGCCAGAGGTTCTATGAGGCTGCATTCAAGGCGCTGCAGATACCAACAGGCGGCACGAGTGACAGCTATTTCTGGGCCGAGGAGCTGTTTGTTTCCACGGCCGACAGTGCGGCCGCGCAGGGCCAGCTGACTGGACGCAACCACATTGCATTTCAGGCCCAGGATCGGGCGATGGTTGATGCGTTCCACAAGGCCGCGCTGGCGAATGGCGGCACAGACCACGGCGGGCCAGGGGAACGCAACTACCACCCGGGCTACTACGCGGCCTTTGTGTTGGACCCTGACGGCAACAACATCGAGGCCGTCTTCCATGGCGAGGCCAAGCGCAACGCGCCGTCGGTCAAAGTGACGTTCTGAAGTGCCGTCCGATTGCAGGCGTGGCCCGCCCTGCCAGACCAACGCACGCACCCGGCAGTGGCCCTCACAACGCTGAACCCAGGAGCCTGTCGGGCTGGGGGAGCGTCGGCTGCAATTTGGCCGCAGCGGTCCATTTTTCACCGGCTTCTTGTCCCATAGCTACGGTTATGGGCCTGCGAACCCGGCAAAAACTGTCCTCGCTGAGCCCAAATTTCGCTTCGACGCCCCAAGCCCGACAGGCTCCTAGCTATACGGGTGCCAAGATCGCTCACTTTTACTTCACCGGACGAAAGTGCCGATCTCTCGTGTCAGCCACGCCAGAAGATACTTTACATAATATACATTGTGGCGATTATTGATGTGCGCTTGAGGGTCGGCCGGGAATCATGTAATTTCACGCCAGAAGTAGCCTAAGTCACTGTCGCCGTGCATGAAATCAGAATTTTGTTTTGCGGCGCATTCGCCTGTCATTGCGGCTCGGCATGCAGGCGCAAGCGTTCAGCCAGCTGTCACAGACTTCGCCTTGGCTTTGCCTTGCGGCGCCGGCTGGCCGATTCGCGCGAGTAGCTCCTTGACCATTTCCCCCTGGGACTGCGCGGTCGCGGTGACGCTTGCCAAAAACAGCTCCAGCTCCCCATTGCGCTGCTGAAGGTCGCTGGCCCGCAGACGCAAGGTTTCGTACTGCTGTACCGCCTGCTGTGCTTGGCCGCGCATGTCCTCGACGAGCTGGTTTTGCACCGCCAGACGTTCGGCGGCATGTTTCAGCTCTCGTAGCTGTTCGTCGACCTGCCGCCGCTCGGCACGGGCGGCTGAGAGCAGTTCCAATGCACCTGTCTTCTCCTTCAGCGCGGATCGCAGTTCGACCTGCTTAGCAGTCAACGCTTCGGCGGCGCCGGCCGACTCGCGCTGTAGGTACTGCAACTGCTGTTCGTGCTGACGGGCCTCCCGGTCGCGCTGCTCGCGGGAGGCGTTCCGGAAGTGCTCTAGAGCCTCGCGCACATGGGTGTGTTTCTCCTCCAGCGAGGCTACCTGAGCGTTGGTCGCTCGGAGCTGCTCTTGGGCGCCCTCCAACTGGGCGGTGAGCTGCGAGCTTACCTGGCCATATTCCAAGCGCAGCGCGGCCAACTCAGCCTCTGCCCGCTGACGCGCGACCCGCTCGGCCGACAGTTCGACCTGGCTGCGCTCCGCCTCTGACCGGGCTGCGTTGGATTCTGCGCGGGCCTTCTCCAACTGCTCTGTCAGGCGCCGCTGCTCTTCGGCGTGGCCCGCCCTGAGTGTGTCAAAGCGCTCCTGCGCCTCAAATTCCAAGCGCCCGGCCAGACTGGTGACGGAGGCCAGTAGCTCGTCGCTGACCGTCTCCTGCGGCACACCCGTACCCCCTTCGTCGGCCTCGATTTCCTTTAGATGGCGAAAGATCGTCGCCTTAGACCCGGTGTTGCCGAGTTCGATTCGGATGGCGTCAATCGACGGGTGCCTGCCGGCCTTGATCAGCACCAGTCTGGCCCGTTGGATATCGAACTTCGTTACGCCTGCTCGTGCCATGTCTGCCACCAATTTCATATGTATTACGTAATGCCAGTATTACGTATCACGATAGCGGCGTCAAGTTGCCCGAAACAGTCGATTTCTAAGAAGTGTTAATAACGGATTATTCCTTCTGAAGCTGCTTGGAGCTGTGTAAATGCCATTTAGGGCGCACGAAAGCTAGAAATCAGCAATTTCTTTTCAATCCGAGCCTGAGCCCCCTAAGTTGAAAAATTTGCCTGTACTGCGATAAGGGCCTCTTGAAACAGATTGCAAACGCCCGACATGGCCTGTAACGCCAACACAGGGAGCGAAAGTGGAGGAGACAAAGCCTTTTCGGGTGTTGTGCCTGGACGGTGGCGGCATGCGCGGTGCCTACCAAACCGCCTACCTCGCGACCTATGGGGATCGCGTCAAGGACAGCCAGAAGCGCGAACAACCGCTCGACATCGGGACTGCGTTTGACTTGATCGTCGGTACCAGCACGGGGGGCATCGTTGCGTGCGGCTTGGTCGCCGGTGTGCCGCTGAAAGAGATCCAGAGCCTCTACGGCGAGGCCGGCCGCAAGATTTTCCCAATGCAATGGGCCCGCCCGCTCCCAGTGATTGGGACGCTGGTGAAGGGACTCGGTTTCGGATTGCGCAGAGGTGACGCGGCGCTCCGCAGCACTCTTGAGGCCATCCTGGGCGACAAGACGGTCAAGTCTGTGTATGACGAGCGTGGCATCGCGCTGGCCGTGCCGTCGCTGGACATCAATCGCCATGCGGCTGTGGTCTTCAAAACGCAGCACCTCAAACGACTGAACGGACGGGACAACGGCCGCTCGCTGGTCGACATCTGCATGGCCACCAGCGCGGCGCCGATCCTTCGCTCTATGGCCAGGTTGGACGAGCCTGGTGGCCAAGGGGCAAAGGCGACATACGTGGATGGCGGACTCTGGGCCAACAACCCCGGCCTCATCGGGATGATGGAGGCGACCGAGATCGTGAACGACCGCGGTGAACACCGCCCGATCCACCTATTCATGCTCGGCACCTTGCCGTCGCAAGGCGGGGAAGAGGTCAGCGACAGCTCTCTCCACCGCGGAGCCGGTGGATGGGGCTTCGGGCTTCGGGCCATCGCAGCCTCCCTGAACGCCCAGGCAGTCGGGTACGACTACCTCACGTCCAAGATGGCTGAGATGCGGCGAGACGGCAGCTTCGCGTTCCGCCTTCCTGCGCAGTGCCCGTCGAACGAACTGCGCGACTACCTTAAGAACATGGATGACGCGCGCCAAAAGGTTCTGAACGCGCTCGCGCGTCAGGCCATCTCTGATGTCGACTTCGCGTGGGCGTCCCGCGCGAAGGAAATGGAAAGCTTCCGTTCCGCCCTGGCCGACGCCAGACCTCAAACCACTGGCCAAGCCACGAAGGAGACAAATGGCTGACATCGATTGCAACAGCGAGATGACGAACTTTCACCGTGAGAACGTCACTCTGGGAGTCAAGCAACAAAACCAGATGCGAGTGAACCGCAATGCAGGCCGCACACGCCTGGAGAACGGCCTCAACGAGGCAGGCAAGCCGCAGCCAAAAGAGGTGCACTCCCAGGGGTCGTATCAGATGCGAACCATGGTGCAGGACGACAAGAACGACTACGACATTGACGACGGAGCGTATTTCGCTTCCGGCGACTTGAAGGACGACAAGGGCAATGCACTCACGCCGCTGGCCGCGCGTGAAAGAGTATGCGATGCGCTCAAGTGGGACGGCCGCCTCAAGAAAGAGGCGAAGGTCAAGCGCAACTGTGTTCGCCAGGACTACGCGGAGGGCCACCACATCGATATCCCGGTCTATCGCATCGTCACGACCAAGAATGGCGCCCAGGAAGTAACACACTATGAGCTTGCCAGCGGAGACGACTGGGTCGAGTCGGATGCGCGCGGCGTGACCAGTTGGTACAACGGCAAGGTCGGCACGCTCAACGCGGGTGAGTCTGATGGCAGTCGGATGCGCCGTGTCACCAAGCTAACCAAAAAGTTCGCTCGGCGGCAAAACTGGAAGCTCAAGACCACGAGCGGCATCTGCATCACCAAGCTCGTCGTCGACAACTTCAAGGACAGCACCGACCGAGACGACAAGTCGCTGCGCGAAACGTGGAAGGCCATCGACGCGAAGCTCCAGAAATCGACCGCGGTCGATCATCCGGTGCTCAACACCAAGCTGGCCTCGGCTGGCGACGCTGGGGTCACCTTTTTCCGTGACTGCTTGAGTGGTGCGCTCAAAACGCTCGAGGCGCTGGACAAATCCGATTGCACCCGCACACAGGCACGCAAGGCATGGGAAGACGTGTTCGACACCGATTTCTTCACCAAGCAGCCAGACAACAGCAGTGACGGCAACGGTGGCAAAGGTGCCGCCATGGCAGTTACGTCGGTCGAGACGGCTCGGCGCAACGATGGTGGCGGGAGGTTCGGCTGAGGACCGAAGTAGAACGCGCGCAAATTGCGGGTGAGATCGAAGCTGGCCTCGAGCGATACCGCCCGGGCCAGTGGCAGCGGCTGAGCGCGGAAGAGCTGAAGAAGGTGCACAAAGGGTTTGCGACGGGCTGGCGGCTCAACGTCCCCGCCGGGTCGCTCGTCCTGGCGGATGTCGACCACTTGGTCTTGGCCATCGACGCTG
Source organism: Rhizobacter sp. (assembly GCA_043727255.1). GTDB lineage: Bacteria > Pseudomonadota > Gammaproteobacteria > Burkholderiales > Burkholderiaceae_C > Rhizobacter. Next base: position 11,141 of record JAYSYW010000205.1, read on the forward strand.
CCTTCCCCAACTCTCAACCTAGGATCCTCGCGCCTGCGGCCGGCAGCGACTACAGCTGGCCACACGTTGAACACGCCGGTCTTTTGTGCTTGCGGTCCAGCCGCAATGCTGCGCAGATCGCGGACCGAGTCGTCTCGCATCTCAACGATGCGGAGGAACTGCTTAACTTCTCCGAAAGCAAACGGCGTGAGGAGTTCGAGCGTGAGTTCACCGCCTATTGGTCACATCGAGCCACCAACACTTCTGACCGGGCACGCGTGTGGAGCCTAGTCACGCCTGGTGGAGTCACTCGCGAAGTGGCTTACTTCTTCGATGCACGGTCCAGTCGACACGTCATCGCCGATGACAAGGAGACGCTCAAAAGATGGCTTCGCAACACCGGAGCCAGTCCTGGCGACAAGCAGATTTACCCCACCTGGTTGTTCCGTCTGTCGCAGCCCTGGACGCCGTGCGAGTTTCCGGAAATCGGAGACCAGATCACCAAGCTGCTACCGCCCGACATGGTCCGCAAGTGCCTCGAACCTGGATTGCAGTCCCCCTTCCTGTTCGAGGTTGACACGAAGACGGGTACCGCCTTTGCCGCGGTGGTGCTGCGAGGGGCCGAGCGTCGTGAGGTGATGCGAGGGTTTCGGCACATGTCGAAGGTGCCACAGGAACGCATCGTCAATTCCTATGCGAAGCGGCAGGTCGAGCGATGCAAGGTAGCGCGTGTCGACGGGGCATGGGTTCATGGGCGAGACCACCCGTCAAGCTTTGAGTTGGTCAAAAGTCGAAAGGTGGCCGTCGTCGGCTGCGGCGCGATCGGTGCAGCGGTGGCGCGTCTTCTCGCACAGGCAGGTGTCGGTGAACAGATCTTCGTCGATGGCGACAGTCTGACCACGGCCAACGTCTGCCGGCATCCGCTCGGCATGTTCAACGTAGGTTTTAACAAGGCATCCGCGTTGCAAGAACACTTGCGGCGTGATTTCCCGCACCTCACGTTCGAGCATGCGTTCCGGCAACGCTTCGAATGGCTTGCTCCCAAGGACCTTGAACAGCTGGCGAGTGCCGACCTAATCATTTCGGCTGGCATCGACTTCGATGGCGAGGCGGCGCTAGACCATTGGCGGCGGAACTTGGCGCGACCGCCAGCACACGTCAGCGCTTGGGTCGAGGCCTACGCTGCCGCTGGTCATGCTGTCCTGCTCTACGGCAAAGCGTCGATCTTGGCTGGCTTCGATGGCGAGGAAAGGCCAAATTTCCGCCAGACGGATTGGCCTGATGAAGCCGGGGCGCTCATCATCGAGGCCGGGTGCGGCAACACCTTCCAGCCTCATGGCGTGATCGACTTGCATCCCACTGTAGGCATGGCCGCCGGGCTGGCCCTCGACACACTTTTGGACAAGGTACCAAGCTCCTGTCGTCGCGTGTGGATGGGTGACCCCGCTGTCGTTGAAGCCAATGGCGGCAATTTGCTTGAAACCGTCACCGACCCGCTGACAATACGCGAGTTCGTCTGGTCATGATCTGCTCGTTCTACAAGTCGATGCCGAAGTATTCAGTCGTCGGTTTCCTTAACGACACCCATCAAGCGCTGTCGATCACACGACCGGCGTTGCAACACGTAGCGCGGCACCGTCAGTCGACCCCTTGGGCGACCGAGGCCGGCGGCCAGCTGTTCGGCACCATCGATGCCGCCCAGGTGTGTGTGACCGAAGCCTCCGGTCCATATGCAGGTGATGAACGTTCCAGGTACCGCTATCGCTCTAATCCGACTGCAGCGCAGCGCGCCATCGAGGAGCACCACAAGAAGGGACTGCTGTACCTTGGCGAGTGGCACACCCACGCTGAAGACTACCCCTGCGCTTCTGACCTCGACGACGACGCAATGCGCCGCTTGATCGCGAGCTCCCAGTTGAACAGCAGCGCACTGTTGATGATGATTGTGGGACGGGCGCGAGGTGCCGCGGGATTGGCAATGTGGAGCGTCTCACGCGAAGGCGCACGCCAATGGAACCTCAGCAAAGACATGCAGAGCGCCTGACATGGGGTGGTATGTGGAGGCGATCAAGATTGGTCCCACGCATCGATCGTCAGCGTTCGATCGCGGGGACAACGGGCAATTCGATCGGAATAGATCTCCACCCTGCCGCGCCAGCCGGCGGGCATCGCGTACTTGCCCCTGACAAGCAAGCTCGTGGGAGAAGGCGGCTCGCCTAGGAGCGGCAAGACGTCACCCGCTGTTGCTGTGAAGCGGTTGGGGTAGCCAGCAAAACTGTGCTGCACCGCCTTTCCGCTTTTAACAAGCTCGTTCAGCCAGTGGGTCCCGCCGATACCAGCATCCCATCGCGCAAGAAAGGCTACCTGCGTGTCCTGATCCACCGCCTCGCGCTCTTCCAACGTCTGTTCGTAAACGATGATCCACCAGCCCAGCATCCTGTCCTCCTGTTCGCCGCTTCAGGGTTCAGCCGCAATGCGCTCGCGAGCAGAGCAGCGTTGGCTCACCGCGCACTTCCCGTAACCGGACATCCCAGGTTGTGCGGAGTTTGCGACGCATTTTCGGCAGTTGATCAAGTACCATGCAAGCCATGCACGCTCCCGTTCGCTCGCGCCTCATACGTCCGTCATTCAGTTTGGCGGGCTGAGTCGCACTCGCCCGCATTGCGGGCGTAGCTTAAGGGTCAGAGCGGCCTCCTTATAAGGGGCTGACCCGGGTTCGAGTCCCGGCGTCCGCACCACGTCATCAGCGCCAGATTTGAGTCCAGTGGTCTGGTCACGTCAGCCTTACCAGCCTGACCGCGCGGCCACGAACGCCTTTGCAGCCGAGGCGACACAGCGATGCCGGGTGGCCGCATCGGCAGCCACCACCAAGGCAGCCTCTAGCCGAAGGTCTCGGTCGACCACGGCGGCGCCGATCAGGGCCTCCACCGGCGACAGCCATCCAAGGTCCGGGCTTTCGCTGATGAAGAAAACGTGCGGCCTCGGTGATTCATCACCTCGCAGGATCATCAGCAAGTGCTCGAAGGGGCCCCCTGCGATTTCAGGCATGGCCTGATACATCGGATAGCGATTTGATGCGCCGCCCACTGCGATGACCATCCCGGCATCTTCGCGTCGACGCACTTCTTTCGCGGACACATCGCCCAGTGCCACTCCCAGTTCTTCGTCAGTCACAAAGGACTGAGGGTCGAGCGCACCCGTGTAGACCGGCACGCGCACCAGCCGGACAGGTTGTGGCCACCGCTTAGCCGCCGGGTGGCGGTTGCTGTCCGAAGCCGCGTAGGGCGACTCGAACAGCAGCTCACGTTCCTTGAACCCCGTGCGTGCGGGCATGCCGGGTTCACCCGAGAACGCAAAGCCTTCCATGTCTTCCAACACCAGAACCTGATGGCCTGCCGGATGGTTCGCCTGCCAGATGCGACCGACATCGCGCATCTCCCACCGCCCATCCTCAGACGCCGCGGGCGACATCTGCTGGATGGCCTTGACTTCCCGATCCGACCCGGGTGCAAGCATGCCCACAAGGTCGCTTGTCGAGACGCAACAGACGGAATGGAACAGCTGCTTTTCCCCGTCGTGCAAGAGCACGGTGACCACGAACCATGGCAAGCGATTCGACAGGTGGACCGTTCGGAAATACCGGTCCCCCGTGCTGCCCAGCGCAGACATGAGCGGTGTTTCGAACTGGATATTGGCGATGAACATGGCGTCAAGCGTTGAACTCGGAGCCAAGCAGTATCTGTTCGGCGCCGCGACTCGCACGGCTGGTGTTGCGATGTGCCGGCGGCAGACTCAAGCTTGCATTCGCATTCCGAATACTTGGCTTCGTGAGCAGCTGTGCAACCACCGGCGGTTCAGCACTGGATTGGCCGCTCCTACGGTGCAAGGAGGTTGTCCCACTCCTGCGCCTTGTCGTCTTCGTCTTCCTCGCCGTCGAATGCGCTGGTGTTCTTGGCAAGCAATCGAACCGTGATCCACGCATGCTCAGGCGTTTCCGGTCGTCGCTACCTAGAGAGGCGCGACGCCGTAAGCCACGTCCAGCGCGTCCTGAAAACGTTGCTTGTAGAGCGGGTGGAGATGCTCAAGAAGGGGTGCACTGCACCTGGTGCTGGGAATGCCGTCCTGCTGGTCGAAGCAGGCACTGAGCCGGTGGAGCGGACCTGAGCAGCTTATGCAGCGGGCCGCCGCAGTCACCTCGGTCGGCTCAATTGCGGTTCAACGGGTCTTGACCCACGTACACCACCGTATTGGCAAAGTTGTGCGAGGCGATCTTTGTCAGCGGGACGCCGCGGTTGTCCATGCCGTTGAAGGTCCAGGCGAACCGCTCCGCGCCTTTCACAAAGCTCACCGTCTCCCCGTAATTGACCTGGACCGCACGGGAGGTAGCCACGTCAACGGTGCGCGTTGCCACCTTGGCGCCGGCCGGCTCCCCATAAATGGAGCTGCCGTTGCGGAAGGTGCCGCCGTCGTTGGCGAAGGCGAACAGAGGCGCGGCGATCGTGGCCAGGGCGATGGTACGGGCGAGGATTTTGTTCATGAGGGACTCCGTTGGGTAAGGGCGATCGACCTGTTCGATCGCTTGGAGTGCACTGTAAAAATCAGACGCGAACGCGACACCCACCTGCGCGTGACAGTTTGGTCATGTGTCGTTCGCGGCGGCAGCTTGCATGATTTGGGGTGTGATCGGCGGCGTGACAGCCAAGCTCAGCCCGATCTCGGTCCAGCCGTCGGTGCTGCTTGCGTGCGTGCTGCCACCGTGCATCAAGGCGATGGCGCGCACGATGGCCAAGCCGAGGCCGCTGTGGCCGCTGCTCCGCTCGCGCGCTGCGTCCGCGCGGAAGAATCGGTCGAAAAGCCGCGGTAGCACCTGTGGGTCGATCGGAGCCCCAGGGTTGCGTACCGTGGTCCGCACGTGCCGGGGCGAGTCTTCGGTCGGTCCGTCCACGCGGAGGACGATCCGCCCGCCCGACGCGGTGTAGCGGACCGCGTTGGCCACGAGGTTGACCATTGCGCGGCGCACGAGCGTCGGGTTGCACAGTGTCGAAGCTTCGCCCTCTACCGATAGCGTCTGCTCCCGCTCCTCGAGCAGCGGCTCCAAGTACTCGCGGACCCGCTCTGCTTCGGTGTGCAGGAGGGTCGGCTTGAGGCTGTCGGCGAGCTGACCTTGATCGGCGCGGGCCAGGAAAAGCATGTCGTTGACCAGTTCAGCCTGTTCGCGCAGCACCTCCAGGTTCAGCTCCAGCGTCTCGCGCAGCTCATCTACCGGGCGAACCCGCTGTAGCGCGACCTCCGTGGCGTTGATCATTGTGGCCAGCGGGGTTCGCAACTCATGCGCCACGTCTGCACTGAAGGCCTCGAGTTGCGTGTAGGCCGCTTCTACTCGCTCAAGTGCCCTGTTGAAGCTTTCCACCAGCTCCTGCAGTTCGGTAGTGTCGACCGACGACAGGCGGGCGGACAGCGCCGCCGGGATCAGCGCGGCGGCCTCGCGTGACAGCTGCCGGACCGGCCGCAGTGCGCGCCGGGTGATCCAACCCGTCAGAAGCACAGTGAGCAAAACGCCAGTCCCACAAACGATGCCGATGGTGGTGCGATAACGGTGGAGCAGTGCCTGCTGCGCCCGCACGTCGGTCGCGACAATCAGCTCGGCAGGCGGCAGGACGCCGTGCGCCGCGAGTTTTACGCGCAGCCCCTGAAGCATCAGCCCATCCTCGCGCTGCACCTGTACCCGCCCAAACGCAGCTGGCTGCACTGCAGGGCGGCGTTTGCCGCCATAGAGCACCTCGCCGGCGTCGGTGATGAGCCAGAGCCGCATCAGGCCATCGCCGATCAGAACATCGTCCAGGCGGTGGGCCAGATTCGGCAGATCCTCCGGGCGTGCCACCTCTTCCACAAAGTGGCGCACGACGTCGACCTTGCCGGCAAGATCTTGCTCGCGCGCACGGGCAAACTCCGTCTCAAGGGCACGTTGCAACAGAACTGCCACCAGGGTGAAGACCACCACCGTCAAGAGACACAAGGCCACTGTCAGGCGTACTGCCATCGAGTGAGGTTGCCTCACTCCCGGACCTCCAGCACGTAGCCGACGCCACGCACCGTGTGGAGCAGTGCCTGGTCGAAGCCGTCATCCAGTTTCGCGCGCAACCGCCGCACCGCCACGTCGATGACGTTGGTCTCGCTGTCGAAGTGCATGTCCCAGACCTGCTCGGCCAGTACGGTGCGCGAGAGCACCTCTCCCGAGCGGCGCAGGAGCAGGCTCAGGAGGCCGAACTCCCTGGGGGTCAAGTCCAGCCGCTTGTCCGCGCGTACCGCCTTGCGGCGAGTGAGGTCGACCTCCAGGTCCGCCAGGCGCAGCACAGCCAGCGGCTGCGCGCTCTTGCTGCCCCGTCGAAGCAGCGCTTCAACCCTCGCGAGCAGTTCGCTGAAAGCGAAAGGTTTGACGAGGTAGTCGTCGGCGCCGCCCTTGAGCCCAGTCACCCGATCCTCGACCTTGTCGCGTGCGGTGAGCATGAGCACTGGGGTGTCCTTGCGTTCACGCAGCCCGCGCAAGACCCCGAAGCCGTCGATGCCGGGAAGCATCACATCAAGGAGCACCAAGTCGTACTCTCCCTCTGTGGCCAGGTGTTTGCCGTCGATGCCGTCATGGGCCACGTCCACGACGTAGCCATTCTCGGAGAGGCCTTTTTTCAGGTAGGCCGCCAACCGCAATTCGTCTTCAACCACGAGGATACGCATGCCATCAGTGTGGCCGAAGGCCACCAAGTCGAACATGACGAAACCGTAATGCTGGCGTTGGTCTGGCGTAGGGGCTAGCTGTCTACATTGGCTTCCGTGGTGTCCGGGTTTCGGGCGCCGTCGTAGCAAAGACTGGAGCCAAGATGAAATTCACTGCACTGATCCTCACCGCTTCGCTCGCCGCACTGGCGCCCTGGGCAGCCATCGCTGCCAACGACACCCCCGCCGCAAGCGCGGCCTCCACCGTCGGCTTCAGCGACGCCGAGGTCAAGAAAGTCGACCTGGAACAGGGCAAGGTCACTTTGAAGCACGGCCCGATCGACAACCTGGGCATGCCTGGCATGACGATGGTCTTCCGGGCTGATGCCGCCGTCCTGTCCAGGATCAAGCCTGGAGACAGCGTGCGATTCAAGGCCGACAAGGTCGATGGCGCGATCAAGGTGACCGAGCTGGTCGCAAAGTAAGGCCAACGGCCGGGGCGCATCCTTTTGCCCCCTTGCCGCGCCTCGGATATCTTTCGACGACCCGACGATCACCTAGACTCCCGCCCATGTGGATGTTCATCCGGACTGCGCTGATCTGGCTGATGGCCGTCGCACTGCCTGTGCAGGGCGCGGCTGCTGCCACCATGCTGACCTGCGGGCCGGGTCATCATGGGCCCTCAGCTGCACACAGCCATGTCGATGGCGACCCGGCGCACGTACACACCGACTCTGAGTCGCACACCGATGCCGAGGAGCGCATGGTGCATGGCAGCGGCGATGCAAGCAGCCCTGGTCACGCCCACGCTTCGGCTGACGGCGGGCCGTCGGCCACTGCTGACGGCAACGAGGTGCACCGAGCCGCTGGTAAATGCAGCGCCTGTGCCTCCTGCTGCACGGTCGCGGTGTTGCCCACCTCCATCTTGTCAATCGCGCCTCCCCCGGCCCCCGACCGTGTCGTCACGGTCTTCCAGGCACAGGCCGCCGTCTTCATGACCGGCGGCCCTGAGCGCCCCCCTCGAACCATCCTCGTCTGACCGCCGTCGCCGCGGGTGACGGGCGCCCACGCGTCCGTTCGCGGCTTGTACGACCACGCCAGGGTCCATCTGGGTCAACGCCTGCGACCCTGGCCGCGAGGATTCCATGTCAATGCACAAATCCGCCTGCCTTCTGGCAGGACTCTTGGCCACGTCTTGGGGCGCGCAAGCGCAACAGTCTCCCGCTCGCGCGGCGACTGCCGCGTCGGCTCCCGACGTGACCACCGGCGGCACGGGCAACGTCACCGGTGGCAATGGCTACCGCTCCGCTTTTGAGGGCTACCGGCGCTATTTAGATGAACCGGTCACGCCCTGGAAGGCTGCCAATGACAACGTCGGCAGCATCGGTGGCTGGCGTGTCTACGCCAAAGAGGCGTCCAGCGACTCCCCAGGTGCCCACGATGGTCACGGGGCAGCCTCTGCACCCACCTCGGGATCTGCTGAAGCGCCGCGGCCAGCTGCTTCTGGCGTCACCCCTCCACGTGCTGGCACCGCCACCACGGACAGGCCTTTTGGGCAAAGCGAGACCGCCAACCCGGCGAAGGCGGCACCTCGCCCGGCGCCTGCGGGTTCTCAGCCAGTCACGCAACCGGCACCGCAGCCCACGCCCAGTCCGACCCCACCGGCCAAGCCGGCCGATCACTCCAAACACCACTGAGGAGCTCCGCATGACATTCAGGGCCGTATCGAGCCCCCGGCGCACCGCAATTGCAGCGGTTGCCGCGGCGCTGCTGCTGGGCGGATGTGCCAGCACGGCGATCGACAAAAACTTCCAGGGCGTGCAAAGCCTGACCCAGGGCCGCCTCGGCGCCGAGGTCAAGTGGCTCAACAGCGACGAGGCACGACGTCAGGCGCAGTCCGACGTCGACACGATGCTGGCGAAGCCGCTGGCGGCCGACGACGCGGTTCGCGTCGCCCTGGCTTACAGCCCGGCCTTGCAAAGCGCGCTGTTCCAGAGCGCCGCTTCGTCGGCAGGCGCGACCCAGTCGGCACGCCTGCCGAACCCCGTATTTACCTTCGAGCGCCTGGTGCGACGCGAGGGAGGTGAGACCGCCCTGGACATCGGCCGCATGCTGGGGATCTCGATCTTTGACCTGCTGCTGCTGCCATCCCGCATCCGCATGGCCGACTTCCAGCAACAACAGCTGCAGATGCGACTGGCCAGCGATGTCGTCCAGGCAGCCACCGATGCGCGACAGAACTGGGTGCGTGCGGTGGCTGCGCAACAGTCGTTGCAGTACTTCGAGCAGGTCAAGCAGACAGCTGATGCAAGCTCCGAACTGGCGCGTCGGATGCAGGCGGTGGGCAACTTCAGCAAGCTGCAGCGCGCCCGCGAACAGGCGTTTGCAGCCGATGCCGTTGCCCAGTTGGCCCGTGCGCGGCAGGCTGCGCACAGTTCGCGCGAAGCGCTGGTGCGCTCACTTGGCTTGACCGCATCACAAGCGCAGCAACTCAAGCTGCCGGACCGGTTGCCCGATCTGCCGAAGACCGTGCAGTCGGAAGAGTCGATTGCGCAGCAAGCGGTCGACCAGCGTCTCGACGTGCGCCTTGCCCGTGCCGACCTGGAGTTCACCGCCCGCGAGCAAGGCCTGACACGGGTCACGAGCGTCGTCAACGGGTTCCACATCGCGGCGGTGCGCAACAGCGAGACGGGGGCGCCGCCGCAAAAGGGCTTCGAGCTCGAATTCCCGCTGCCGATTTTCGACTTCGGTGACGCCGGGCGCGCACGGTCACAGGCTACCTACATGGCTGCGCTCAATCGCACTGCACAGATCGGTGTGGAGGCCAGTTCTCAGGTGCGCGAGAACTACGGCAGCTACCGGACCGCCCATGACATCGCGCGCCACTACGTGGACGAAGTCGTCCCGCTGCGCAAGACGATCGCTGAGGAGAACCAGCTTCGCTACAACGGCATGTTGATCGGCGTGTTCGAACTGCTTGCCGATGCGCGTGAGCAGATTGGCAGCGTCGTTCAGGCGATCGACGCCCAGCGCGACTACTGGCTGGCCGATGCCGCCTTGCAGGCGGCGCTGATCGGCAAGCCCACGGGCGGCGTGTCCATGGAGGCGCGCCCGGCGGCCTCCGGCGGCGCCGCAGCCCACTGACCCTACGGAGACTCATTCCATGACGACAAATCGACGCCGCTTCCTGAGCGGAACGGCTGCAGCGGGCGCCGCTGTCGCGGCCACTGCGGTCAGCAAGGTGGCGATGGCGGCCTTACCAGAACCGGTCATCCAGACCAGCCCGCTGACGGCTCCTCCGTTGGTGCCCAACACCGGCCGCCCTTACAACCCAATGGTCACCCTCAACGGCTGGAGCTTGCCCTGGCGCATGAACAACGGCGTCAAGGAATTCCACCTGGTGGCCGAGCCTGTGGTGCGCGAGTTCGCCCCGGGAATGAAAGCCCACCTTTGGGGCTACAACGGAAGCTCACCGGGGCCGACCATCGAGGCCGTCGAAGGCGACCGTGTCCGCATCTTCGTCACGAACCGGTTGCCTGAACACACGACCATCCACTGGCATGGCCTGCGCCTTCCCAACGGCATGGATGGCGTGGGGGGCTTGACGCAGCCGCACATCTCCCCGGGCAAGACCTTCGTCTACGAGTTCATCGTGCGGCGCAGCGGCACCTTCAAGTACCACCCGCACGCAGACGAGATGGTTCAGATGGCGATGGGCATGTACGGCATGTTCATCGTCCATCCGAAGGACCCGAAGTTCATGCCGGTGGAGCGCGACTACGGCTTCATCCTCACCGCCTTTGACATCGAACCGGGCAGCTTCACGCCCCGTGTGGCAGAGATGACGGACTTCAACCTGTGGACCTTCAACTCTCGGGTCTTCCCCGGCATTGACCCGATGGTGGCGAAGCTCGGCGAGCGGGTTCGCATCCGCATCGGCAATCTCACGATGACGAATCACCCGATCCATCTGCACGGCTACGAGTTCATGGTGACCGGTACCGACGGTGGCTGGACCCGTGAGAGCGCGCGCTGGAACGAGGTCACCACCGACGTGGCGGTTGGCCAGATGCGGGCGGTGGAGTTCCTCGCCGACGAACCCGGCGACTGGGCTTTCCATTGCCACAAGAGCCACCACACCATGAACGCGATGGGTCACGACTTGGCCAACATGATCGGCGTCGACCACACCGGCATTGCCAAACAAGTCAACAAACTCATCCCCGACTACATGGTGATGGGCGAACGGGGCATGGCCGACATGGCCGAAATGGAAATGCCCATTCCCGACAACACGCTGCCCATGATGACCGGCCAAGGCCCCTTCGGCCCGGTCGAGATGGGCGGCATGTTCACCGTCATGAAGGTGCGCGCCGACCAGCAGCGCGGCGACTTCAAGGACCCAGGCTGGTACCAGCACCCCAAGGGCGAGGTCGCGTACGAGTTCACCGGCGCGCTGCCGGAGCCGGCGCGCTCATTTGCCTCCGGCGGCCAGTCGATGCCACTCGCACGCAAGGGCAAGAACGTTGAGATGCGTGTGCGCAAACCAAACAGCAAGGGTGGGCACAACGGCCATTGATGTGCGCCGCTGCCTCCAGTACTCCCCACTCCTCACTCCTCAAGGACTCGTCATGAAATTTCATTCGATCGCTGTTGCCCTCACTCTCGCACTCGGTGCCTCCATCGCGTCGGCTGCCGGCACACATTCCGGTGGCCATGGTCACGGTGAAGGGACCGCCGTCGGCGTGCCAGGCGTGGTGGCCAAGGTCACGCGCACCGTCGAGGTGGACATGACCGACAAGATGCGATTCACCCCTGCCAGCGTTCGCGTCAAACAAGGCGAGACGATCCGCTTCAAGGTTAAGAACTCGGGCCAGCTGAAGCACGAGTTCGTGCTCGGCACCGAGAAGGATTTGAAGGAGCACTACGAGGTGATGCTCAAGAACCCCGAGATGGAGCACGAGGAGCCCAACATGATCACGCTGGCCGGCGGCAAAACCGGCGAGGTGATCTGGCAGTTCACCAAGGCCGGAAAGGTCCACTTTGGGTGCTTGCAGCCGGGGCACTGGGACGCCGGTATGAAGGGCGCCGTCAGCGTTGCCAAGGGCAAGGCACCGGCAGCGGCCGCTCACAACCACGGCGCTGGCCACAAGCACTGAGATGAGATGGGATGAGAAATGAAGCGCAGAGAAATTTTGATCGCCGGAATAGCCGCGGCCGCTCTTAGCGCGTGTGCCAAGCCAGACAAGCCATCCCTGGAAGTTTGGAAGGACGCCGAGTGCGGCTGCTGCAAAGGGTGGATCGCCCACATGCAGAAGAACGGCTACAACGTTGCGAAGATCCATGACGAAGGCAACACCGAGGCGCGAAAGGCCCTGC
>JAYSYW010000206.1:0-9421 GCA_043727255.1 Rhizobacter sp.
ACCCCGAAGCCCCGATCTTCAGCGTGGCCGACTATGGCCTCGAGGCCGATCTGTTCTCGGCCGTGCCGGAACTGGTCGCCGCGCTCTGACCTGAGCGCCAGCCTGACAAAACCCACCAAGGAGATGCCGTGAGCTACATCGCCCCCGTCAAGGACATGCTGTTTTGCATGAAGGAGCTCGCTGGCCTGGAAGCCGTGGCGCAATTGCCCGGTTTCGAGGAAGCGGGCATGGACACCGCCCAGGCCGTGCTGGAAGAAAGCGCACGTTTCAACCAGGACGTGCTTGCGCCGTTGAACTTCGAGGGCGACAAAAACCCGTCGTTTTGGAAGGACGGCGGGGTGACCACCACGCCAGGCTTCAAAGACGCCTTCAGGCAGTTCGGCGAGGGAGGCTGGCAAGGCCTGCAGCACCCGGTTGACTTCGGCGGCCAAGGCCTGCCCAAGACCATCGGCGCCGCTTGCATCGAGATGTTGAACAGCGCCAACATGGCCTTCGCGCTGTGCCCGCTGCTGACCGACGGAGCGATTGAAGCGCTGTTGACGGCAGGCACGCCCGAGCAGCAGGCGGCCTTTTTGCCAAAGATGATCTCTGGCGAATGGACGGGGACGATGAACCTGACCGAGTCGCAGGCGGGCTCGGACCTGGCGCTGGTTCGCACCCGCGCCGAGCCGCAGCCCGACGGCACCTACAAGCTCTTCGGCACCAAGATTTTCATCACCTACGGTGAGCACGACATGTCGAAGAACATCGTGCATCTGGTGCTGGCTCGCGTGGTCGGCGCACCGGAAGGCGTGAAGGGCATCAGCCTGTTCATGGTGCCGAAGTTCATGGTGAGCGCCGATGGTTCGCTGGGCGAACGCAACGACGTGCACTGCGTCAGCATCGAACACAAGCTGGGCATCAAGGCGAGCCCCACCGCCGTGCTGCAGTTCGGCGACCACGGCGGCGCGGTGGGCACCCTGATTGGCCAAGAAAACCGTGGCCTCGAATACATGTTCATCATGATGAATGCCGCGCGTTATGCGGTTGGCATTCAGGGCATCGCAGTCGCCGAGCGTGCCTACCAGAAGGCAGTGCAGTACGCGAAAGACCGTGTGCAGTCGCGCCCGGTCGATGGCTCGATGCCGGGCAGCGCGCCGATCATTCACCACCCCGACGTGAAGCGCATGCTGATGACGATGCGCTCGCTCGTGGAAGGTTGCCGCGCGATGGCGCTCACAGCCGCATCGGCCTACGACGCGGCGCATGCCCACCCCGACGCCGAGGTGCGCAAGGCCAACCAGGCCTTCTATGAATTCATGGTGCCGCTGGTCAAGGGCTACAGCACCGAAATGAGCATCGAGGTGGCCAGCCTCGGGGTGCAGGTGCATGGCGGCATGGGTTTCATCGAAGAGACCGGCGCGGCGCAGCACTACCGCGACGCGAAGATCCTGACGATCTACGAAGGCACGACCGCCATTCAGGCCAACGATTTGGTGGGGCGCAAAACGGCGCGTGATGGCGGCCAGACCGCCCAGGCCATTGCCCAGCAGATCGCGGCCACCGAAGCTGAACTGGCGCAACGTGACAGTGCTGCCGCGCGTGCCGTGCTCAAGCGCTTGACCGCAGCCCGCGAAGCCTTCGTGCAGGTGGTGGAGTTCGTGGCCGCTGGCACCAAGGCCAACCCGAACGCGGTGTTCGCCGGCTCGGTGCCTTACCTCATGTTGGCGGGCAACCTGATGGCCGGTTGGCAGTTGGCGCGTGCGCTGTTGGTGGCCGAACGGCAGATTGCAACCGGCGAGGGCGACACCGCCTTCCTGAGCAGCAAGATCGCCACCGCGCGCTTTTATGCCGACCACTTGCTGACCCGCATTCCGGGCCAGCGCGACGCCATCATCGAAGGTGCCGAAAGCGTCACGGCGCTGGCGCCCGAAGCCTTCTGACTTTCGCCCGCGTGATTGTTCCCGGTCTGGTGTGCTGACCACACTGAGCCATTTGTCTGACACCGAAACACGAAACCAAGCTGGAGAACCCTGTGTCGCTGCCACCCGTTCTGAAAAACCTGCCCCTGCCGATCATCGGTTCGCCGCTGTTCATCATCAGCAACCCCAAGCTCGTGATCGAGCAGTGCAAGGCCGGCGTGGTCGGCTCGATGCCGGCGCTCAACGCCCGTCCCGCCGAATTGCTGGATGAATGGCTTGCCGAGATCACCGAGACGCTGGCCGCGTACAACAAGGCCAACCCGGACCAGCCCGCCGCGCCTTTCGCCATCAACCAGATCGTGCACAAGAGCAACGACCGGCTGGACCACGACATGGCGCTGTGCGCCAAGTACAAGGTGCCCATCATCATCACGTCGCTGGGCGCGCGCCCCGAAGTGAACGACGCGGTGCATGCGTGGGGCGGTGTCGTGCTGCACGACATCATCAACAACACCTACGCGAAGAAGGCGATCGAGAAGGGCGCAGACGGCCTGATCGCCGTGGCGGCGGGTGCGGGCGGCCATGCGGGCATCAAGAGCCCGTTCGCGCTGATCCAGGAAATCCGCGAGTGGTTCGACGGCCCGTTGGCACTCAGCGGTTCCATCTCCAGCGGCGACGCGGTGCTGGCGGCACAAGCGCTGGGTGCCGACTTCGCCTACATCGGCACGGCCTTCATCGCGACCGAAGAGGCGCGTGCGGACGAACGCTACAAGCAGGCGATCGTGGAGGGCACGTCCGACGACATCGTCTACAGCAACCTGTTCACCGGCGTGCATGGCAACTACCTGGCGCCGTCGATCCGCGCGGCCGGCATGGACCCGGAAAACCTGCCCAACGGCGACGTCAGCACGATGAGCTTTGGCGGTGGCGAAGGCTCGAAGAAGAAGGCGTGGAAAGACATCTGGGGTTCGGGCCAAGGCATCGGCACGATCAAGAAGGTGGTGCCGACGCGTGAACTGGTGGCCCGTCTGCGCAGCGAATACGAAGCGGCACGCCGCCGGCTGGCGGTCTGACACCGGCCAGGCGGGCGGTGCGTCAACGGGGCGGCGGCACTTCCAGGTTGCTGTCGCAGCCGATGCCCGCCGCGATGAACCGCGCCGCCAGGCGCGAAACCCCGCGTGCCAGCCAGGCGGGGTGTATGAAGCGCCTGGGCTGCGTCATCAGCCCGCATTGGTAGCGCGCGTCAGCGCCGTCCCACACCAAGGCGCGGCAGGCGCCGCGGCGTCGCCCGCTGACGAGAATGCCCACCGGGCAGGGCTCGAACGCACAACACACCCCACACCCATTGCAAGGCTTTCCCGGCGCGGGTTTGGCCGGAGCGGTGGCATGGATGTGGATGACGTGGTGCATCTGAAAACCTGGGGCGAGTTGGTATTGTGAGCACCACGGCAAAGGTCGATCCATTGAACAGGCCCGAGAGAAATCTTCGGTGTTACAGTCGCCCCGGTTGACTTTTCAGGTCCTTCCCGTCCCCTTGCTGGTAACAGTCAAGGCGGGTCGCAATCCGCCAGCCGGTCTAGCCGTGTCGCGGAAGGTTTATTAACCCACTACAGCCCCGGAAACCGGGCGCGAGAGGTGAGCGAAATGATGCAGGAATACAGGGCGAACTCGTACCTGTTCGGTGGCAATGCGCCCTACGTCGAAGAGATGTATGAGGCCTACCTCGACAACCCGGGCTCTGTCTCGGAAAACTGGCGTTCGTACTTCGACGCCCTCCAGAACGTTCCTGCCAGCGATGGATCCACATCGCCCGACGTGGCCCATGCGCCCGTTGTTGAATCGTTCGCGCAACGCGCCAAAGCCAACGCCTTTGGCAACAAAGCCAGCGGCGCCGATCTGGCTGTCGCCCGCAAGCAGGTTCATGTCCAGTCGCTGATCGCGGCTTACCGCTTCCTCGGTTCACGCTGGGCCGACCTCGACCCGCTCAAGCGCCAGGAACGCCCGAAGATTCCCGAACTGGAGCCGGGCTTCTATGACCTGAGCGAGTCCGACATGGACATCTCGTTCAGCGCCACCAACACCTACTTCTCGACCGCCGAGAACATGACGCTGCGGCAGATCGTGCAGGCGCTGCGCGAAACTTACTGCGGCTCGATTGGCACCGAGTACATGCACGTCACCGAGCCAGCTGAAAAGCGCTGGTGGCAGCAGCGGCTGGAATCGATCCGCTCCAAGCCCACCTACACGGCCGAAGAGAAGATCCACATCCTTGAACGCCTGACGGCTTCGGAAGGCCTGGAACGCTACCTTCACACCAAATACGTCGGCCAGAAGCGTTTCTCGCTCGAAGGGGGCGAAAGCTTCATCGCCGCGATGGACGAGGTGGTGCAGCGCTCGGGCCTGAAGGGTGTGCAAGAAATCGTGATCGGCATGGCCCACCGGGGTCGCTTGAACGTGCTGGTCAACACACTCGGCAAGGCGCCGAAAGAGCTGTTCTCGGAGTTCGACCACACCGCCCCCGAACACCTGCCTTCGGGCGACGTGAAGTACCACCAGGGCTTTTCGAGTGACGTGACGACCGCTGGCGGGCCGGTGCACTTGAGCCTGTCGTTCAACCCCTCGCACCTGGAGATCGTCAACCCGGTGGTGGAAGGTTCGGTCAAGGCCCGCCTTGATCGCCGGGGCGACAAAGACGGCGACACCGTGCTGCCCGTCATCGTGCACGGCGACGCGGCCTTTGCCGGCCAAGGCGTGGTGATGGAAACGCTTGCGCTTGCGCAAACGCGTGGCTACTACACCGGCGGCACGCTGCACATCGTCATCAACAACCAGATCGGCTTCACCACCAGCGACCCGCGCGATTCGCGCTCGACGCTGTACTGCACCGACGTGGTCAAGATGATCGAAGCGCCCGTGTTGCACGTGAACGGCGACGACCCCGAAGCCGTGGTGCTGTGCACGCAGCTCGCGCTCGACTACCGCCAGGAGTTCAACAAGGACGTGGTGGTGGACATCGTCTGCTTCCGCAAGCTGGGCCACAACGAGCAAGACACGCCGGCCATGACCCAGCCGCTGATGTACAAAAAGATCGGCCAGCACCCCGGCACGCGCAAGCTGTATGGCGACAAGCTCGTCACCCAGGGCGTGTTGCCAGCCACGGGGCCGGACGACATGGTCAAGGCCTTCCGCTCGGCCATGGACGCCGGCAAGCACACGGTGGACCCGGTGCTGACCAACTACAAGAGCAAGTACGCCGTCGACTGGACGCCCTTCCTCAACAAGAAGTGGACCGACGCCGCCGACACCGCGCTGCCCATGGCCGAGATCAAGCGCTTGGCCGAGCGCATCACCAGCGTGCCGGCGAGCTTCAAGCCGCATCCGCTGGTTGAAAAGGTGCTGGCCGACCGGGCTGCGATGGGCCGGGGCGAGATCAACGTCGATTGGGGCATGGGTGAACACCTGGCCTACGCCTCGCTGGTGGCCAGCGGTTATGCGGTGCGCCTGTCGGGCGAAGACTGCGGCCGCGGCACCTTCACCCACCGCCACTCGGTGCTGCACGACCAGAACCGTGAGAAGTGGGACGAGGGCACCTTCACGCCGCTGGAACACATCGCCGACAACCAGGCGCCGTTCGTCGTGATCGACTCGCTGCTGTCCGAAGAAGCCGTGCTCGGCTTTGAATACGGCTATGCCGGATCAGACCCGAACACGCTGGTGATCTGGGAAGCGCAGTTCGGTGACTTCGCCAACGGCGCACAAGTCGTCATCGACCAGTTCATCGCCTCGGGCGAAGTGAAGTGGGGCCGCGCCAATGGCCTGACGCTGATGCTGCCGCACGGCTACGAGGGCCAAGGCCCCGAGCACTCGTCGGCACGCCTTGAGCGCTTCATGCAACTGGCCGCCGACAACAACATGCAGATCGTGCAGCCGACCACGGCGAGCCAGATCTTCCACCTGCTGCGCCGGCAGATGGTGCGCATGTTCCGCAAGCCGCTGGTCATCATGACGCCGAAGTCGCTGCTGCGCGCCAAGGATGCGTCGTCGCCGCTGTCGGAGTTTGCCAAGGGCGAGTTCCGCACCGTCATCGGCCCGCTGCGCGCGGAAGTCGAGCCCGACAAGGTCAAGCGCGTGATCGCTTGTTCCGGCAAGGTGGCCTACGACCTGATCAAGCGCCGCGACGAGAAGAAGGCTTGGGACGTGGCCATCGTGCGTGTCGAGCAGCTCTACCCCTTCCCGCACAAGGCCTTCGCCACGGAGTTGAAGAAGTTCCCGAACGCCACCGACATCGTGTGGTGCCAGGACGAACCTCAGAACCAGGGCGCATGGTTCTTCGTGCAGCACTACATCCACGAAAACATGCTCGAAGGCCAAAAGCTCGGGTATGCGGGGCGGCCGGCTTCGGCGTCTCCGGCTGTGGGGTATGCGCACCTGCACCAAGAGCAGCAAAAGGCGCTGCTCGACCAGGCATTCGGCAAGCTCAAGGGCTTTGTTCTCACCAAGTAAGGCGTTGGCGGGCGCCCAGCGCCGCATGTTCGGCCGTGTTCGACGAAGCCTCAACGGGCTTCACACGGTCGCCAGCGGCGGGCGCCGCCCAGATGAAAGAAGAATCAAATGGCAATCGTAGAAGTCAAGGTTCCGCAACTGTCGGAATCGGTCGCTGAAGCAACCCTGTTGCAGTGGAAGAAGCGCTTGGGCGAGGCAGTCGCCATGGACGAGATCCTGATCGAGATCGAAACCGACAAGGTGGTGCTGGAAGTGCCGTCGCCAGCGGCCGGCGTGATCGCGATGATCTGCAAGAACGACGGTGACAGCTGCACCAGCGACGAAGTCATCGCCAAGATCGACACCGAGGCCACCGCGCAGGTGAGCCCGCTTGAGATCAAGGCCGCACCAGACACCACGCCCACCTCAGCCGCTGCGCCCGCCGCAACGGGCGGCAGCAAGAGTGACGTGGCCATGCCGTCCGCCGCCAAGCTGATGGCCGACAACCAACTGGCAACAGGTTCGGTTGCTGGCACCGGCAAAGACGGCCGTGTGACCAAGGGCGACGTGCTCGGCGTGCTGGAAGGCGCCGCCGCCCGGCCGGCCGCGCCACCGCCTTCGGCACCCGCACCCGTTCCGGCACCGGCAGCGCAGCCCAAGGCGGCGCTGCCTGCGGTGCCCGTGCCCGCTCCGAAGCTGGGTGACCGCCCTGAGCAGCGCGTGCCCATGAGCCGTCTGCGTGCCCGCGTGGCCGAGCGGCTGCTGCAGTCGCAAGCCACCAACGCCATCCTGACCACGTTCAACGAAGTGAACATGGCGCCGGTGATGGAGATGCGCAAGAAGTTCCAAGAGAAGTTCGAGAAAGAACACGGCGTGAAGCTGGGCTTCATGAGCTTCTTCGTGAAGGCGGCCGTGGCGGCGCTGAAGAAGTACCCGGTGATCAACGCGTCGGTCGATGCCAACGACATCGTCTACCACGGCTACTTCGACATCGGCATTGCGGTGGGTTCGCCGCGCGGTTTGGTGGTGCCCATCATCCGCAATGCCGACCAGATGAGCTTTGCCGACATCGAAAAGAAGATCGCCGAGTTCGGCAACAAGGCCAAGGAAGGCAAGCTGTCGCTCGACGACCTGACCGGCGGCACCTTCTCCATCAGCAATGGCGGCACCTTCGGCTCGATGTTGTCCACACCCATCATCAACCCGCCGCAGTCGGCCATCTTGGGCGTGCATGCAACCAAGGACCGCGCCGTGGTCGAGAACGGCCAGATCGTCATCCGCCCGATGAACTACCTGGCCATGAGCTACGACCACCGCATCATCGACGGCCGCGAAGCGGTGCTTGGCCTGGTGGCGATGAAAGAAGCGCTGGAAGACCCGGCGCGCCTGCTGTTCGATATCTGACCCACCCCCGGAGCGGCTGTGCCGCTTTCTGTCAAGGGGGCGACCCCAGCGGGCCGGCAAAGCCGGCTCCGCGGCGTCTGCTTGATCAAGCAAGGATCTTTTCATGAGTACAAAGAATTTCGACGTGGTCGTCATCGGTGGCGGCCCTGGTGGCTACATCGCCGCCATCCGCGCCGCGCAGTTGGGCTTCAACACGGCCTGCATCGACGAATGGAAGAACGACAAGGGCGGCCCCGCGCCCGGCGGCACCTGCACGAACGTGGGCTGCATCCCGTCGAAGGCGCTGCTGCAATCGAGCGAACACTTCGAACATGCTGGCAAGCACTTTGCCGACCACGGCATCGGCTTGTCCAACCTGACCATGGACGTGGCCAAGATGCTGGGCCGCAAAGACACCGTCGTGAAGCAGAACAACGACGGCATCCTGTACCTGTTCAAGAAGAACAAGGTCACCTTCTTTCATGGCCGGGGTTCGTTCGTGAAAGCGGGCGAGGGCAGCTATGAAATCAAGGTGGCAGGCGCGGCTGAAGAGGTGCTGACCGCCAAGCATGTGGTGCTGGCCACGGGCTCCAGCGCGCGCGCTTTGCCCGGCGCGGCCTTCGACGAAGAGAACATCTTGTCGAACGATGGGGCGCTGCGCATTCCCACCGTGCCGAAGAAGCTGGGTGTCATCGGCTCGGGCGTGATCGGCCTGGAGATGGGTTCGGTGTGGCGCCGCCTTGGCGCTGAAGTAACTGTGCTCGAAGCGCTGCCAACCTTCCTGGGTGGGGTGGACGAACAGATTGCCAAGGAAGCGCAGAAGGCCTTCGCCAAGCAAGGCCTGAAGGTCGAACTCGGCGTGAAGATCAGCGAGGTGACGTCGTCCAAGAAGGGCAAGGAGTCACAAGTAAGCATCGCCTACGCGAACGCCAAGGGCGAAGCCAAGACGCTCGACGTGGACAAGCTCATCATCTCGATCGGCCGGGTGCCCCACACCGTGGGCCTGAACCATGAAGCCGTGGGCTTGAAGCTCGACGAGCGCGGCTGCATCGAGGTGGACGGCGACTGCAAGACCAACCTGCCCAACGTGTGGGCGGTGGGCGATGTGGTGCGTGGCCCGATGTTGGCGCATAAGGCTGAGGAAGAGGGCGTAGCTGTGGCTGAACGCATTGCTGGCCAGCATGGACATGTCAACTTCAACACCATTCCGTGGGTGATTTACACCAGCCCCGAGATCGCATGGGTAGGCCAGACTGAAGAGCAGCTCAAGGCGGCTGGCCGGGCTTTTAAGGCAGGTACGTTTCCGTTTTTAGCCAATGGCCGTGCGCGGGCTTTGGGCGATACCACGGGCATGGTGAAAATGCTGGCCGATGCGGCAACGGACGAAATTTTGGGCGTACACATCGTGGGCCCCATGGCCAGTGAGCTGATTGCCGAGTGTGTGGTGGCGATGGAGTTCAGAGCCAGCAGTGAAGACATTGCGCGCATCTGCCATGCGCATCCGTCATTGAGCGAAGCCACCAAAGAGGCGGCGCTGGCAGTAGACAAACGTACTTTGAACTTTTGATGCCCCAAAAGTCATTTCTCATGCTTTTCAGGCCGTTTTCAAGTATCAAATATGCCTATAGCCCAATAAATACGGGATCAAGCAGCTC
>JAYSYW010000207.1:0-9418 GCA_043727255.1 Rhizobacter sp.
CTTTTGGGTGCCGGTGTAGAACGGGTGCGATTCGCTCGTGGTTTCGAGCTTGATGAGCGGCACTTCACGGCCATCGTCCAGCTTGGTGGTTTCTCTTGCGGTTGCGCAGGAACGCGTCACGAACTTGAAACCGTTGGACAGATCCACGAAGCAAACGTCGCGGTATGTGGGGTGAATGCCTTGTTTCATCGAAACCTCGCTGTGAGTGCCGGGAGCCACGCCGAACCCTTCGGCGCACTTTCTGGAATGCGGAAAACCGCGAATTATAGCGTCGGGGTCAACCGCCGCGACGCATCATGTCGAAGAAGTCCAAATTGGTCTTCGTCGACTTCATCTTGTCGAGGATGAATTCCATCGCCTCAATCTCGTCCATCGAATACAGCAGCTTGCGCAGAATCCAGGTCTTTTGCAGGATCTCTGGCTTCAGCAGCAGCTCTTCGCGGCGGGTGCCCGACTTGTTGAGCAGGATCGACGGGTAGACGCGTTTCTCGGCCATGCGACGGTCCAGATGGATTTCGCAGTTGCCCGTGCCCTTGAATTCTTCGTAGATCACTTCGTCCATGCGGCTGCCGGTATCGACCAGCGCCGTGCCGATGATCGTCAGCGACCCGCCTTCTTCGATGTTGCGTGCCGCACCGAAAAAGCGCTTCGGGCGCTGCAGCGCGTTGGCATCAACACCCCCGGTCAGCACCTTGCCCGACGACGGCAGCACGTTGTTGTAAGCGCGGGCCAGGCGTGTGATCGAGTCGAGCAAGATCACCACGTCCTTCTTCAGCTCGACCAGGCGCTTGGCGCGTTCGATGACCATCTCGGCCACTTGCACATGGCGGGCGGCGGGTTCATCGAAGGTGGAGCTAATGACTTCGCCGCGCACGGTGCGCTGCATTTCGGTCACTTCTTCCGGGCGTTCATCGACCAGCAGCACGATCAGAACCACCTCCGGGTGGTTGGCCGTGATCGCATGGGCCAAGTGCGTCATCATGACCGTCTTGCCGCTCTTGGGCGGTGCCACAAGCAGTGCGCGCTGGCCCTTGCCCAGTGGGGCGATCAGGTCGATGACGCGCCCGACGATGTTTTCTTCCGACTTGATCTCACGTTCAAGTTTGAACTGCTCTTTCGGGAAGAGCGGCGTCAAGTTCTCGAACATGATCTTGTGCTTGCTCTCCTCGGGCGTCAGCTCGTTCACGCGATCGACCTTGACCAGCGCGAAGTAGCGTTCACCGTCCTTTGGCACCCGCACTTCGCCTTCGACCAAGTCGCCGGTGTGCAGGTTGAAGCGGCGGATCTGGCTCGGTGACAAGTAAATGTCGTCGGTCGACGCCATGTAGCTCGCGTCAGGTGCCCGCAGGAAACCAAAACCGTCAGGCAGCACTTCCAGCACACCGTCACCGAAGACCTGCTCGCCTCCCTTGGCGCGCTTCTTCATGATCGCAAACATCAACTCTTGCTTGCGCATGCGGCCCGCGTTGTCGATCTCCAGCGCTTCCCCCATTTTCAGAAGCTCGGAGACGTGAAGCGCTTTCAGTTCAGACAGATGCATGGGCGATGACCCTGGGGTGAGGTGCCGGAGGTGCTTGCGACGCAAGCTGCCGACGTTGTGGCCGCATCGGCAATCGATTCAAGACTGAATCGGTGCGAAGACTCGTGGCGACCGAGGAAAAAACGAATGCTTGGAGTGGGGGGCCGGACTCATGCGCCGCTGTCGGGCATGGTGGCTGATTTCTCAGGTGGGGCGGGAGGAGAGCCGTTGGCTGAACCTCTCGCACCCACGATTGGGACGGATTATAGATGACCGTCGATGAAGGCCGTCAACTGGGCCTTGGACAGCGCACCCACTTTGGTGGCGGCAAGTTGACCGTCCTTGAACAACATCAACGTGGGGATGCCACGGATGCCGAACTTGGCTGGCACGTCGCGGTTCTCGTCGACGTTCATCTTGGCGACCTGCAGGCGGCCGTCGTAGTCTTTAGAGACTTCATCGAGGATGGGCGCGATGGCCTTGCACGGGCCGCACCATTCGGCCCAATAGTCGACGAGCACGGGCTTCGTAGCCTTCAGCACGTCGCTGTCGAACGAAGCGTCCGTGGTGTGTTTGATCAAATCGCTGCTCATGGGGTGTTGTCCTTGGCGTTAGCCGCCCGTCGTGGGCAGCAAGGCAAAATGATTTTGACACAACGGTCCCCCACGACGCAGGCCCCACTTTTCCAAGCTCACTATGGCGTCGATAGCCCGAATCACCGTTGATGCAACGCCCGGAACCAGCCCCGCATGGCGGGATGTGGTGGCGAGCGTCAGCGTGTTTTTGGGCGATCGCGGCCTGGCCGTTCAAGACGCCGTCGTGCTGGTGCCCTTTGCGCAACACATTGCCCTGGCCCGCCGTGCCTGGGCGCTCTTGGGCGGGTGGATGCCGCGCATCGAAACAGCCCAGACCCTCGCGCAATCGCTGTCGCCCCTGGCGGTTGCCGAAGATGGCCCCATCAGCTTTGATGTTGGGCTTGATCGCCTCGCGGCTGCCGAGTTGCTGCGTGCCCAAGCCTGGGCGGCCGACTGGTCGCGGCGCGACGCGCGCGGCTTTGCCCAAGCGGTGGACGCGTTGGTCTTGACCGCGCATGCGCTGGCACGTGCCGCCTCAGCGGCATCACGCGCTTTGCGTGATGCGTATTGGCAGCAGGGCCGCGCGCTCTTGCCGCCGCTGTCGGGCCCAGGCGGCACCGAACGCGCTCTGGCGCGCATCGCGCTCGAATGGGCAGCTTCGTCCGCTGCGCCTGTTACTGATGTGCTGTACGCCTTGCAGCCTTCGGCTTGGGTGGTGATCCAGGCTGGCGGCCCGAACGCCCTGGCCGAGCAAATGATGGCCGCAGCCGATGCCGC
This sequence comes from Rhizobacter sp., assembly GCA_043727255.1. Lineage (GTDB taxonomy): Bacteria > Pseudomonadota > Gammaproteobacteria > Burkholderiales > Burkholderiaceae_C > Rhizobacter. Next base: position 2,872 of record JAYSYW010000207.1, read on the forward strand.
AACCGCATGCCTGGTCGTCGTCGCCGACCCACCCGTGGACGCCAGCCTGGCCGCCGCAGCGTCCATCACCTGGGCGGCTTGCGATGGCTTCGAGCACGAGGCGCAATGCGCGGCTGCGCAAGTGCTCGATCACCTTCAGCACGGCATCACACCGGTTGCGCTTGTGGCCGAAGACCGCGTGCTGGTGCGCCGCGTGCGGGCCTTGCTGGAACGCCAGCAGGTGCCTTTGCTCGATGAAACCGGCTGGAAACTTTCGACCACCCGCGCGGCGGCGCAGGTGCTGAGCCTGTTGCGTGCCGCCGAGCCGGTCGCGCCCGCCAATGCCTTGATGGATTGGCTCAAGACCGCGCCCGCCCACTGGCCTGGCCTTGGCGATGTGCGTGCCGGCAGCGCCGAACTCGAAGCCGCTTGCCGCCGCTATGGCTGGCGCCAGTTGTCGGCGATCGACCCCCAGCGCTTACAACCCGCTGGGGCCGCGCTCTGGGCTGTGGCATCGCAGGCTTTGGCGAGCCTGGTCGAAGTACGCCGGCAGCCATTGGCCCGTTGGCTCGATGCGTTGCGCGTGGCCTTGCAAGCCACCGGCACCTGGGACGCGTTGTTGGCTGACGCCGCCGGCCAACAAGTCGCCACTGCCTTGCGCTTGGCCGAACCGGCGGCCACCGGCGCGGCCGCGTCGATGGCGCTCGACGACGTGATCGCATGGATCGACGGCGTGCTCGAAGACGCGTCGTTCGTGCCGCCTGCGCCCAAGCAGGTGGCGCCAGTCGTCATCACCCCGTTGACGCGGGTGCCGCTGCGGCCCTTCGCCGCGTTGGTGATGCCGGGTGCGGACGAGCGCCACCTCGGCGTGTCGCTCGCCCTTCACCCGCTGCTCAGTGACGACCAAGCCGTGGCTCTTGGCTTGCCCGGCCGGCAACAGCGGCACGAAGCCGAGGCCCTTCATTTCGCGCATGCCATGACCGTGCCGCGTGTCAGCTTGTTCTACCGCCGCAACGAAGGCAGCGAACCGCAGGCCATCAGCCCCTTGGTTGAACGACTGGTGCGCGCCCGCGAACGCGCCGGCCGAAGCCTCGAACCCTGGGCCGACCCGCGTGTGCGCCGATCGTTCGCGGCCACCCCCGTTCACATGCCCGCGCCATCGGCGGTTGAGCGGTTGCCCAAGCAGATGTCAGCCAGCGCCTGCGAAGCCTTGCGCGCCTGCCCTTACCGCTTCTATGCGCTGAACCTGCTGGGCTTGCGCGAAGCCGATGAACTGGACGAAGAAGTGGCCAAGCGCGACTACGGCACCTGGCTGCATGCCGTGCTGTTCGAGTTTCACCAAAGCCGCGCATCACCCGGCCAAGCGAGCGACGAGACCCAGCGCTTGCTCGACATCGCGGCCCAGCAGCAGGCCGTGCATGGCCTCGCCGATGCCGACTTCCTGCCCTTCGCCGCCAGCTTTGAGCAACTGGCGCCGCGCTACGTCGAATGGCTGCACGGGCGTGACGCCAAGAGCGCGCAGTGGTGGCAGGGCGAGTGGTCCGAGCGGGTCGAGCCGCCCGAGTTGCAAGGCCTGGCCCTGCATGGCCGCATCGACCGCGCCGACCGCATTGCGCATGAAGGCCAAGCCGCCATCGAGTTGATCGACTACAAAACCGGCAGCGCCGATGCTTTGCGCCAGCAGGTCAAACAACCGCTCGAAGACACCCAACTCGCTTTCTATGCGGCCCTGGTGCGCGGCACCGCCAACGCGCCACTGCACGCCAGCTACCTCGCGCTCGACGGCAGCAAAGGCATCGAAACCATCACCCACCCCGAAGTGGAAGACAGCGCCGAAGCGCTGGTGGTTGGCCTGGCGCACGACATGTCCCGGCTGCGCGCCGGCGCCGGCCTGCCCGCGCTCGGCGAAGGCCGCGTGTGCGATTTTTGCGCCGCGCGCGGCCTGTGCCGCAAAGACCAATGGTCACTCGCCGAAGGCGGGTTGCCATGACGGCGCCGGCCTACCAGGCGAACGGCCAGCCCGTCAGCCGCGAGCGTTTCTACGCGCTGGCCTGCGACCCGCAACGCAGCGTGGTGGTGGAAGCCTGCGCTGGCGCGGGCAAAACCTGGATGCTCGTCTCGCGCATGTTGCGTGCCTTGCTCGAAGGCGCGCAGCCGCAAGAGATTCTGGCCATCACCTTCACCCGCAAGGCCGCTGGCGAAATGCGGGAGCGGCTCAACGACTGGTTGCGCGAGTTCGGTTCGCCATCGGTGACCGATGAGCAACGTGCGCGCGAACTGGTCACCCGGGGCATCGACCCGGCGCGCGCCCGTGCGCTGGCGCCCGAGCTTGCGCACTTGCACGAACGCGTGCTGGCCAGCGGGCGCGCGGTGCAGATCAGCACCTTCCATGCGTGGTTTTCGCAGTTGCTGCGCGCCGCGCCGCTGGAGCTGCTGAACGAGCTGGGCTTGCAGTCGGGCATGGCCTTGATCGAAGACCTGGAAGACCACCGCGCAGACATCTTCCGGCGCTTCCACTCCGCTTTGTTGGTCCAACCCGAACGCGCTCACGACTACCGCACGCTGGTGCATCGCCGGGGCCGGTCGCAAGTGCGCAAGTGGCTTGAAGCGGCCTTGAACAAACGCGTCGAACTTGAATTGGCTGATGAAGCCGGCACGCTCGAAGACAGCGTGCCGCCGGTGCGGCATGGTTGGCCTGAATGCGCCGGCCTGGCGCACCCCGCCGAACGCATCGTGGCGGCCGAGGTGCGTGGCCTGCTGCTGCGGGTGGCCGCCGCGCTCGGCCACTCGGCGCAGAAGGCCACGCCGCGCAAACAAGCCGGCTTGCTTGAACAAGCCCTGGCGCTCGACGACCCCGGCGCCGCACTGGCCGCAGCCCGGCTGGCTTTGCTGACCAAAGAAGGCACGCCCCGCAAAGGGCTCGACGTGGCCGAGATCGACGCCGCGATCGCGCACCTTGCCGACATTCAATCGGCCTGCGACCAGCACGAGGCGCACGACGAACACCTGCGCATGGTTCGGTTGTCGCGTGTGTTGCGCGCCGAGTTCGCGGCCTACAAACGTTCACGCGGCCTGGCCGACATGGCCGACCTGGAACGCTGCGCGCTGACCCTGCTGCGCGACGCCAGCCTGTCGGGCTGGGTGCAAGAACGCCTGGACGCCCGCATTCGCCACCTGCTGATCGACGAGTTCCAAGACACCAGCCCCTTGCAGTGGCATGCGCTGCACAGCTGGCTGAGTGCCTACGCCGGTGCCGGCGGTGGCGCCAGCGGCCAGCGCCCACCGGGTGTGTTTGTGGTGGGCGACCCGAAGCAGAGCATCTACCGCTTTCGTGGCGCCGAACCTCGCGTGTTTGAAGCCGCGCGCGACTTCGTCGCCCAAGGCCTGGGGGGCGACGTGCTGGCCTGCGACCACACGCGCCGCAACGCGCCCGAGGTGCTGGCCGCCGTCAACCAGGTGTTCGAGCAGGCGGTGGCGCACGGCAGCTACAGCGGCTTTCGCGCCCACACCACCGAAGTGCAAGCCATGCCCGGCGCGGGTGTTCGAGGCTTGCCCACGGTGCCGCGTTCGTCACTGAGCAAAGGTGAGGGCGCCGACCCCACCGTGTGGCGCGACAGCCTCACCACACCGCGCCACGAGCCCGAAGAGCTGCTGCGTGAACACGAAGCCCGCTGCGTGGCGCGGGCCATCCGCGAGCTGGTGATGCAGGGCCAGGCGCGGCCCGGTGAGGTGTACGTGCTGTGCCGCACCCGCGCTTCGCTGCGCTTGGTGGCGCATGAGCTGCAGGCCTTGCACCTGCCGCATGCCGCGTCGGAAGACTTCGCGTTGATGCAGGCCGTGGAAGCGCGTGACCTGATCTCGGTGCTCGACGTGCTGGCTTCGCCGCAGCACGACCTTTCACTGGCGCAAGCCCTGCGCAGCCCCTTGTTCGGCGCCCCCGACGACGCCTTGATCGCGCTCGCCCAACAAGCGTCAACGGGCGGCTGGTGGGCGGCGCTGCAACGTGGCCCGCACGACGCCCACCCCACGCTGCAACGCGCACGCGGCCTGTTGCTGGCGTGGCAAGGCGCCGCCAGCCAACTGCCGCCGCACGACCTGCTCGACCGCATCGTCAGCGAAGGCGACTACCGCGAGCGTGTGGCCGCCACCGTGCCCGCCGAACAGCGCCTGGCCGCGCTCAACGCCATCGACGCCCTGCTTGCCCAGGCCTTGATGCTCGACGGCGCGCGTTATTCCACGCCCTACAACTTCGTGCGTGCCTTGAAGCGCCGCGCCATCCGCGTGGCCGCACCGGCCCAGCCCGACGCCGTTCAACTGCTCACCGTGCATGGCGCCAAGGGCCTGGAGGCGAAGGTCGTGTTCGTGATGGATGCCCAGCCCGAACCCACCCGCAGCGACAGCGCCACCTTGCTGGTGGACTGGCCGGTATCGGCCGACGCGCCCGAGCGCTGTGCCTTCATCTACTCTGAAGCGCGCTGCCCACCAGCCCTGGCCACGGTGATGGCGCAAGAGAAAGTGGCCCGCGAGCGTGAAGAACTGAACGGGCTTTACGTGGCCATGTCGCGGGCGCGCGAGCTGCTGGTGTTCAGCCGCACCGAACCGCGTTTCGCCTCGGGGCCATCGTGGTGGTCGCGTGTGGAAGGCATCGCTCAACCTTGGGATCCGGCCGACCCGCCAGCGGCCGCGGCGGGCGAGGGCGGTGCGGCGCCCATCGAGCTGGCGCTGTTGCCGGTGTGGTCGAACCCCGTGGCCGCCGAAGCCTTGCCCGTGCAAGAAGAGGGCGACGAAGTCTCAAGGCTGGGCCAGGCCGTGCACCGCGTGCTGGAGTGGGCCACCTCGGGCTTGCAGGCAGCCAAGCCCGACCTTCAGCACCTGGCGCTGTCTGCCGCGCGTGAATTCAACGTGCCGCCGCCCGAGGTGGCGCGCATTGCTGGCGGCATTCTGGGCAGCGCCGAATGCGCTCATTTCTTCACCGGCCCGCAGCTGCTGTGGGCAGGCAATGAAGTGCCGGTGGTCGATGCCGACGAGCTGTTGCGCATCGACCGGCTGGTGGCGCTGAATGACGGCGGGCAGCGCGTGTGGTGGGTGCTTGATTACAAGATCGCATTGCACCCGGGCGGGCAAACCGCCTACCGCGCGCAGTTGCTGCGCTACCGCCAAGCCGTGCAGCGCCTGCAACCCGGCGAGCCGGTGCGCTGCGCCCTCATCAGCGGGGCGGGGCGCTTGTTTGAAGTGAACGTGGCGGCCGAACCGGCCTGATGCATGGCGGTGTCAGTCGCTTGGGTGTCACGAAAGCGCGAGGCCTCGTGAAATAAGCGGCATTTGGGTCGCTGATCTGCGCATTGCGGAGGCTGCGGAGTCGTCCAATAGACCAACTTCGTCATCCCCTGACCCGACGGCCCCACGATGCTCGCACCGGACGCCCCCGCAGCCAAGCCCAGCCCCGCCCGGGTTTTTGGCCGCTTTGAGCTGCGCCAACTGCTGGGCAAAAGCGAGCGCAGCATGTGCTGGTTGGTGCACGACCCGCGTTCGTCGCAGGAACTGATGCTCACGCTGCCCCGTGTGCAGCCAGCCAACGAAGCCGCGCTCGAAGCGTGGACGAACGAGGCCAAGCTGACCGCCCGGCTGAACCACCCGAACTTGGCGCATGCGGTTGAAATCGGCGTGCAAGACCACTGGCCTTTCGTGGCCGTGGACCGTGCGCTGGGCATGACGCTGGCCGAACACCTGTCTGCCGTGCGACATGCAGCCCCGGCTGAGGCCGTGGGCTGGTTGACGCAGGCGCTGCAAGGCCTGGCGTTTGCACATGAAGCGGGCTTCGCCCATGGCGACCTGCAACTTCATCACCTCATCTTGAGCGACCAAGGCATGGTGCGCGTGATGGGCCTGGCCGTGGCGCGTGAGCCGGTGCAAGAGCGGTCAGCCAACCGATCGAACGACCGCGGCATGCCGCTCGACCCCACCGCATTGCGTGCCGCCCGCAGCGCCGCCGAACGTGACGTGCTCACCGCGAGCCTGTTGTTGCACCACCTGCTGGCCGGCGCGGCCGCGCTGGACGAACCTGACACCTCCCGCGTCATCGACCGCTTGCCTCCGCAAGGCCGCGAGATCGTGCGACTGCCGTGGACCACACCGCAGCCGATCCCCGAAGCGCTGCGCGCCATTTCAAACCGGGGCACCGACCGCCAGGAGCGCCAGCGTTATCACAACGCCCGCACCCTGCTGCGTGCGCTGACGGGCTGGCAAGAAGCCGAAGCCAACGACAACGGTGGCGTGCTGGCCTTGATGATCGACCGACTGCGCACCGTGGGCCACCTGCCCGCCAGCCCCGGCGTGGGCGCGCGAGTGGGGCGCCTGGCCATGGCCGAAGGCCAGCGCACCGACGAAATCGCTGAACAGATTCTTCAAGACATGGGGCTCAGCTTCGAGCTGCTGCGCACCGTCAACTCGGCCCAGGTGCAGGGCACGCAAATGGCGGGCAGCGGGCCGGTGTTGACCATCCGCCGCGCCGTCGCATTGGTGGGGCTGAAGGGCGTGCGCAGCGCCGCCGCTGCGCTGCGGGCATGGC
>JAYSYW010000208.1:0-9417 GCA_043727255.1 Rhizobacter sp.
CCCGGGCCGCCCCGAAAAATCGATGACAACGCGCGACAGCGCTTCATCGAGCGGCACATAAGCGTGGCCGTAGCGGCGCAAGCCCTTCTTGTCGCCCACAGCCTTGGCGAACGCTTGCCCGAGCGTGATGCCCACGTCTTCCACCGTGTGATGGCCGTCGATGTGCAGGTCGCCCTTCGCGTCGATGTCGAGGTCGATCAGCCCGTGACGGGCGATCTGGTCGAGCATGTGGTCGAAGAAGCCGATGCCGGTGGCCAGCTTGGCCACGCCGGTGCCGTCGAGGTTGATAGACGCGGTGATCTGCGTCTCGGACGTGTTGCGGGTGACTTGGGCGGTGCGCATGGCGGATTCCATAGGGGCGGTGTTGTCGAGGTCAGCGGCTCGTTGGCGCACTCGGGGGTGCATTCAGCACCGCATCGAGCGCGGCGAGCAAGGCATCGGTCTGCGGCTCGGTACCCACGCTGATGCGCAGGAACTGTGCGATGCGCTCCGGCTGGCGGAAGTGCCGCACCAGCACCTTGTGCGTGCGCAGGCCGGTGGCCAGCGTGGCGGCGTCCTTGCCGGGCAATCGGGCGAACACGAAGTTGGCGGCCGAGGGCAGCACCTCGAAGCCGCGCGACTGCAAACCGGCGACCATGCGCTCGCGCGTGGCCAGGATGCGGTCGCGGGTCTGCTCGAACCAGGCCACGTCGTCCATCGCCGCAACACCGCCGGCAATCGCCAGGCGGTCAAGCGGGTAGGAGTTGAAGCTGTCCTTCACGCGGGCCAGCGCCTCGATCAAATCGGGGTGGCCGAGTGCATAGCCCACGCGCAGGCCGGCCAGCGCGCGCGACTTTGACAGCGTGCGCACCACCAGCAGTTGCGGAAATTCGTTGATGAGCCCGGCAGCGGTCTCGCCGCCGAAATCGACATACGCCTCGTCGATGACGACAACCGAATCCGCGTTGCCTTGCAGCAGCCGCTTCACTTCGGCCACCGGCATCGCGACGCCAGTGGGCGCGTTGGGGTTCGGGAAGATGATGCCGCCGTTCGGCCCGGCCGCGAGGTAGTCGTCCACCCGCACGGCGAAGCTGTCGTCCAGCGGAACCTCACGCGCCGTCACGCCGTACAGCTTGGCGTAGACCGGGTAGAAGCTGTACGAGATGTCGGGGTACAGCAGCGGGGCTTCGTGCCGCAGCAAGGCCATGAAAGCGTGTGCCAACACCTCGTCGGAGCCGTTGCCGACGAAGACCTGTGCGGGCGTGAGGCCGTGGTAGCGGGCAATGGCCTCGGTCAGCGCACTGGACTGCGGGTCGGGGTACAGCCGCAGGGCGTCGCCGGTCTGATCGGCAATCGCCTGCACGACGCGCGGGCTCGGCGGGTACGGGCACTCATTGGTGTTGAGCTTCACCAGCCCGTCGATCTTCGGCTGCTCGCCCGGCACATAGGGCGTCAGCGTGCGGACGATCTCGCTCCAGTAGCGGCTCATTTGACAACCCTCCTGTCACTGCGAGACATCCTCCCCGAGGGAGGGCAAGCGCCGCCTTCAGGCGGCCGGGCTGCGGCGCTCATCGTTTCATTCTCATTTCGGCGGCGCGGGCATGCGCCTGCAAGCCTTCGCCATGGGCCAACTCAGACGCGATGGCACCCAGCGTTTGCGCGCCAGCCTCGCTGACTTCGATCAAGCTGCTGCGCTTCTGGAAGTCATACACACCCAGTGGCGATGAGAAACGCGCCGTGCCCGACGTGGGCAGCACGTGGTTCGGGCCTGCGCAATAGTCGCCCAGGCTTTCGCTGGTGAACGCGCCGAGGAAGATCGCCCCCGCGTGTTTGAGCAACGGTTCCCAGCGGTGCGGGTCGCGCGAGCTGACTTCGAGGTGCTCGGGCGCGATGCGGTTGCTGATGGCGCAGGCCTCGTCCATCGACCGCGTGTGGATCAGGGCGCCTCGGCCTTCGAGCGAAGCGCGGATCACATCACGGCGCGGCATGTCAGGCAGCAGGCGGTCGATGGCTTCTTTCACCTGCGCGATGTAAGCCGCGTCGGGGCACAGCAGGATGCTTTGCGCCAGCTCGTCGTGTTCGGCCTGGCTGAAGAGATCCATCGCCACCCAGTCGGCCGGCGTGCTGCCATCGGCCAGCACCAGAATTTCACTCGGCCCCGCGATCATGTCGATGCCAACCTTGCCGAACACGCGCCGCTTGGCGCTGGCCACATAGGCGTTGCCGGGGCCGGTGATTTTGTCCACCGCCGGCACGGTGGCCGTGCCGTAGGCCAATGCGGCCACGGCCTGCGCGCCACCGAGCGTGAAGACGCGGTGCACGCCCGCCACGGCGGCAGCGGCCAGCACCAGTGGGTTGCGTTCTCCTTTTGGGGTGGGCACGACCATCACGATTTCGCCAACACCGGCCACGTTGGCCGGGATCGCGTTCATCAACACGCTCGACGGGTACGCGGCTTTGCCGCCCGGCACATAGATGCCCACGCGGTCGAGCGGCGTGACCTTCTGGCCGAGCAAGGTGCCGTCGGTATCGCGGTAGCTCCATGAACGGCCGCAGGCGTCGAGCTGGCGCTGGTGGTAATCGCGCACCCGCTCGGCGGCGGCTTCGAGTGCGCTGCGTTGGGCCGCAGGCAGGCTGAGCAACGCCGCCTGCAACTCGCTCTGTGTGATCTCCAACGCGGCCACCGAGTCGGCCTGCAAGCCGTCGAACCGCTGCGTGTACTCAAGAACCGCCACATCGCCCCGCGTGCGCACATCGGCCAGGATGGACGCAACCCGCTCCTCAATTGCATGGTCGGTCGCCTCCGACCAATGCAGCACGCGCTGGAACTCGGGTTCGAAATCCGAAGCAGCGGTGGACAAGGTGCGGATGTTGACGCTCATGGCTCGCTTTGAAGTGGGCAGGGGGTCAGATGGCCGACGCGAAGGCGTCGATGAGGGGGCGGAGCAGATCGCGCTTGAGTTTCAGCGACGCCTGGTTGACCACCAACCGGGCCGAGATCTGCATGATCTCTTCGACCTCGATCAGGTGATTGGCCTTCAGCGTGCTGCCAGTGGATACCAGGTCCACGATGGCATCGGCCAGGCCCGTCAGCGGCGCCAGTTCCATCGAGCCATAGAGCTTGATCAGGTCCACATGCACGCCTTTGTCGGCGAAGTGGTTGCGCGCGCATTGGGTGTACTTGGTGGCCACGCGAATGCGCGAGCCCTGCTTGACGGCTGCGGCGTAGTCGAAGTCGTTGCGCACGGCCACGCTGAGGCGGCACTTGGCAATCTGCAAGTCGAGCGGTTGGTAAAGGCCTTGGCCGCCATGCTCGAGCAAGATGTCTTTGCCCGCCACACCGATGTCGGCGCCGCCGTGCTGCACATAGGTGGGCACGTCGGTGGCACGCACCAGCACCACGCGCACATCGGGCCGGTTGGTGCCGATGATCAGCTTGCGCGACTTTTCGGGGTCTTCTGCGACCTCGATGCCGGCCGCCTTCAGCAGCGGCAGCGTCTCTTCAAAGATGCGTCCTTTGGACAGGGCCAAGGTAATCACAGCGTCGCTCCAGTCAGGGCAGGAAAGCTCATTTGACTCGCTCGATGTCAGCGCCAATGGCGCGCAACTTGGCTTCCATCTGGTCGTAGCCACGGTCCAGGTGGTAGATGCGGTCCACGCAGGTTTCACCGTCGGCCACCAGGCCGGCAATCACCAGGCTGGCCGAGGCGCGCAGGTCGGTCGCCATCACGGTGGCGCCCGACAGGCGCTCGACGCCTTGAATGACCGCCGTGTGGCCATCGACCTCGATGCGCGCGCCCAGGCGCACCAGTTCATTGACGTGCATGAAGCGGTTCTCGAAGATCGTCTCGGTGACCTTGGCGGTGCCAGCGGCGATGCAATTCAGCGCCATGAACTGAGCCTGCATGTCGGTCGGGAAGGCCGGGTATTCGCTGGTGCGAAAACCCACCGCGCGCAAGCCCTTGCCAGTGCTGCGCACGCGGATCCAGTCGTCGCCGGCTTCGATGTTGACACCGGCTTCGCGCAGCTTGTCGATGACGGCATCAAGGTGGGCGGCACGGGCGCCACGCAACACCACGTCGCCCCCGGCAGCCGCCACGGCGCACAGGAAGGTGCCCGTCTCGATGCGGTCCGGCACGATGCGGTGCGAGCCGCCATGCAAGGCGTCAACCCCGTGGATGCGAATGCGGCTCGTGCCATGGCCTTCGATCTTGGCGCCCATGCCGATCAGCATCTCGGCGAGGTCGGGGATTTCAGGTTCTTGCGCTGCGTTTTCGAGCACCGTTTCACCCTCGGCCAACGTGGCGGCCATCAGCAGGTTCTCGGTGCCGGTCACGGTGACCATGTCGGTGGTGATCCGGGTGCCCTTCAGCCGCTTGGCGCGGGCCACGATGTAGCCGTGATCAACGGTGATCTCGGCGCCCATCGCCTGCAGGCCCTTGATGTGCTGGTCCACCGGGCGGGAGCCGATCGCGCAACCGCCAGGCAACGAGACCCGGGCCTGGCCGAAGCGCGCCAGAAGCGGGCCCAGCACCAGGATCGACGCCCGCATGGTCTTGACCAGGTCGTACGGCGCTTCCAGCGTGGTCAGTTGGCCTGCATTCAAGGTCACGACGTCGGGTTGCGACTCACTGCGCTCAGCCGTCATGCCCATGTTGCGCAGCAGCTTGAGCGTGGTGTTGACGTCTTGCAGGCGCGGTACGTTGGACAACGTCACCTGCTCGGCCGTCAACAGCGCCGCGCACAGCTCAGGCAGTGCAGCGTTTTTGGCGCCGGAGATGGTGACTTCGCCATTCAGTTGGCGGCCACCGCGGATGAGGAGTTTGTCCATGAGGGGGTGTCCTTGCCAATGCCAGCACGGCCATCGAACCTGCTGGCGCAGGCCCGCCAGCCGCAGTGAGCACTGCGGCGAGATTCAGTGGTGGTGGTTGGGGGCCGAGGCGGGCGCTGCGGCCCATTCGGCAGGGGTCAGCGTCTTCATGGACAAGGCATGAATTTGAGCGCGCATTCTGTCGCCCAAAACTTCGTAAACCCGCTGGTGGCGCCGCACCCGGCTTGCACCTTCGAACTCGGCCGACACGATGGTGGCGAAGAAGTGCTGGCCGTCACCCTCGACCAGAAGGTGGTCGCATTTGAGCCCTTGAGCGATGTAGCTCTGGACTTCGGCGGGGGTGGGGTCGGCCATGGGGTGAAATTGATTGCTCAATGCCGGATTTTATAGCCAATTCGCAGCAACTGGAGGCTCAGCGCAAATACGGCGAGCAAGCTGCCGGCAACCACCATGAGGCTGGTCCACGGCGACACGTCGCTGACGCCGAAGAAGCCATGGCGAAAGCCGTCGATCATGTAGAAAAACGGGTTCAGGTGGCTCACACCCTGCCAGAAGGGCGGCAGCGATTTGACTGAATAGAACACACCGGACAAGAAGGTCATCGGCATCACGATGAAGTTCTGGAACGCCGCGATCTGGTCGAACTTTTCTGCCCACAAACCGGCGATCAACCCCAGCGCGCCCATCATGGCCGCCCCCGCCACGGCAAACACCAAAATCCACAGCGGGTGTGCCACCGACAGCGGCGCAAACCACAGCGTGACCAGCAACACACCGGCGCCGACCACCAGCCCGCGCACCAACGAAGCGCCCACATAGGCCAGGAACCAGGCCCAGTGCGACAGAGGTGTCACCAGCAAGAAAACGAGGTTGCCGCTGATCTTGCTTTGGATGAGTGACGAGCTGCTGTTGGCAAAGGCGTTCTGCAGCACGCTCATCATCACCAGGCCGGGGATGAGGAAGCTGGTGTAGCCGACCTGGTCGTAGACCTTCACATGGTCTTCCAGCACGTGGCCGAAGATCAGCAGGTACAGCACGGCGGTGAGCACCGGCGCGGCGACGGTCTGAAAAGCCACCTTCCAGAAACGCAGCACTTCTTTGTAAAGCAAGGTTCGTGTGCCGGACAGCACATTGAACTGCGGCTTCGGCCCGTTCATGCCGGAGCCTCCACGCGGGGCGTCGGCTCACCCTGCATGATTTCCAGGAACACGTCTTCAAGGTCGGCGCGACCGATTTCCAAGTCTTCAGGCTGGCAACCGGCGGCGCGCAAGGTCGCGAGGATCTGCTCCACCTCGGCCGCGTCATGCGTCTTGATCTGCACGATGCGGCCGGTGACGCGCGACTGCGCGGCCAGTGCCTCGGGCAAGGCCGCATCGAGTTTGAAGCGCAGCATCGTGCTGGCTGTGCCTGCCAGCAACGCCGAGGTGCGGTCGAGGGCCACCACGTGACCCTGCTTGAGCATGGCGATGCGCCCGCACAGGGCCTCCGCCTCTTCCAGGTAGTGGGTGGTCAGCAACACGGTGTGACCCTGCTTGTTCAGCCGGTCCACAAACTGCCACAACGTCTGGCGCAGCTCGACATCGACACCTGCCGTGGGCTCGTCGAGCACGATCACCGGCGGGCGGTGCACCAGCGCCTGCGCCACCAGCACCCGGCGCTTCATGCCACCCGAGAGTTGGCGCATGTTGGCGTGCGCTTTGTCGGCCAGGCCAAGGCCCTGAAGCAACTCGTCGATCCAGGCGCCGTTGTTCTTGGCGCCGAAATAACCGCTCTGGATGACCAGCGTTTCGCGCACGCTGAAGAAGGGGTCGAACACCAATTCTTGAGGCACCACGCCGAGGCTGCGGCGAGCGGCGGCGTAGTCGGTTACCACGTCGTGCCCATGCACCGCCACGCGGCCACCGGTGGCGCGCGACAGGCCGGCGAGGATGCTGATCAGGCTGGTTTTGCCGGCGCCGTTGGGGCCCAGCAGGCCGAAAAATTCACCGGGTTGGATGTCGAAGCTGACACCGTCCAGTGCACGCACTTCACGGCCCGCCCCGGAGTAAGTCTTGCTGACGTTCTGGAACGAGATGGCTGGCATGAGGGGCGCGATTGTAGGCAGGCCCGGGCTTTCTCGCTGGGAGCGCGTGACGCTTGGTGCTAGCGTGCCACCACCCCGCCACCGAGACCCCAATGCCCGCCCCGAGCAAGAAGCCACGCCGTACCGCCGAACGCATTCTCGAAGCCGCCCTGCCCCTGCTCAACCGCTTCGGGGAGCCGAATGTTTCAACGACGCTGATCGCCGCTGAACTCGGCATGAGCCCGGGCAACCTGCACTACCACTACCCCACCAAAGACTCGCTCATCAACGCGCTGTTCGACCACTACGAGCAGGCGCTGACTCCGTTGCTGGACGCCACCGAGGGCGTGCGCCATGTCGAAGACGCCTGGCTGTTCTTCCACATGCTGTTCGAACTGATCTGGCAATACCGGTTCCTGTACCGTGACCTGAACGATCTGCTGTCGAAAAATCGCAAGCTGGAGACTGAGTTTCAGCTGGTGCTGAAGCACAAAGCCGCTGCGGTGCAGGGAGTGCTGAATGGCCTTGGCTTGCACGGTGCCGCCCAACTCGACCCCAGAGAGGGAGACGCGGTCGCCACCTCGATGGTGGTGGTTCTGACCTACTGGCTGAGCTATGAATACGTGTGCGACCCGCGCCATGCACTGGAGCCCGAACGTGCCGGCGCCGCCCTGATGCGCGGCGCCTTCCATGTGCTGAGCCTGCTGATGCCGTACCTGCCGCCCGAGTCGCGCAACCACTTGCTGGCTTTGGTTGGCAGCTACCAGGGTGCGCCGCCTTTGCCGGCATGAAACAAGGCGGGGCGCCATCAAAGATGGTCATTCGCGCTACGTACTTTCCGCCATGCCCCGCGCGCGCCTTCTCCCTAGCATTGCCAAAAACAACCAAAAACAAGAACTTGCAAACTCGTTGGACGAAAGGACACCCCATGAAAAAGCTTCTGCTTGTCGGCCTGACAGCGCTGAGCGCCACGGCCGCACACGCCGAGTTCCCGGAAAAGAACATCACCATCGTCGTCCCATTCGCCGCTGGCGGGCCCACCGACAAAGTGGCGCGTGACTTCGCCGAAGCGGTACGCAAACCGCTGGGCCAGACCGCCGTGATTGAAAACCTCGGGGGCGCCGGTGGCACCTTGGGTGCCACAAAAGTGGCACGGGCCGCGCCCGACGGCTACACGTTGCTGCTGACCCACATCAGCATGGCCACTTCGCCCGGCCTGTACCGCAGCCTGCAGTTCAAACCGCTCGAAGACTTCGAGTACCTGGGCCTGATCAACGAAGTGCCGATGACGGTGGTAACCAAACCCAGCGTTCCGGCCAACAACTACGCCGAACTCAACACCTGGCTGCGCGCCAACGCCAGCAAGGTGAACATGGCCAACGCGGGCATCGGTTCGGCCTCGCACCTGTGTGGCCTGTTGCTCCAGAACGCGTTGAAGCTCGACATCGTCAGCGTGTCGTACAAGGGCACTGCGCCCGCCATGAACGACCTGCTGGGCGGCCAGGTGGACATGATGTGCGACCAGACCACCAACACCTCGGCGCAGATTGAAGCCGGCAAGATCAAGGCATTCGCGGTCACGACCAACAAGCGTCTGACCACGCCCACGCTGGCCAAGCTGCCCACCCTCGACGAGTCGGGCCTCAAGGGTTTCAACGTCACGATCTGGCACGCCCTGTACGCACCCAAGGGCACGCCCAAGGCGGTGCTCGACAAGATCAACGCCGCCCTCAAGGTGGCGCTGAAAGACCCGGACTTCATCAAACGCGAAGAGGCGCTCGGCGCGGTGGTCACCACCGATGCGCGCGTCAATGGCGCCGACCACAAGAAGTTCGTCGAGGCCGAGATCAAGAAGTGGACGCCGGTCATCAAGGCTGCCGGGCAGTACGCCGACTGACCTGGCTGGTTGAATGAAAGAAGGCCGCCCTCGGGTGGCCTTCTTTGTTCAGGTGGTGAGCCGAATCGGGATGGTCACCGGGCCGTCGTTGACCAGATGCACCTGCATGTCGGCGCCAAATTCACCGGCTGCCACTGGCGTGTGCTGCCTGCGCGCAGCTTGCAGCACATGGTCGTACAGATGCCGCCCCAGATCGGCCGGCGCGGCGCCCGTGAAGCTGGGCCGGTTGCCGCCCGACGTATCGGCCGCAAGCGTGAACTGGCTGACGACTAACAGCCCACCACGCACATCGACCACGCTGCGGTTCATCTTGCCGGCGTCATCGGCAAAGATGCGCAGCTTCAACAGCTTGACCACCAGTTGCTCGGCGATGGCTTCAGTGTCTGAGGGTTCGGCGCACACCAGCACCAGCAGGCCTTGCCCGATGGCGCCCACCGTGTGGCCCGCCACCTCGACCCGCGCCTCGCGGACGCGCTGGACCAGCGCGATCACCGCAGCCCAGTCAGGCCAGCGTCACGCGGGCGAACTTGCGCTTGCCGACCTGCACAACGTAGGTGCCGGCGTCAAGCTTCAGGGCTTTGTCGCTGACCACCACGCCGTCGATGCGCACGCCGCCACCGTCGATCAGCCGCATGGCTTCGCTGCCCG
>JAYSYW010000209.1:0-9407 GCA_043727255.1 Rhizobacter sp.
CACGGCTCGCCAATGCAAAAAGAGGTGTTCGCCAAGAACGAATTCGCCGGCCGCTTTTTCGGCACCATGTGCCTGAGCGAACCGCAAGCGGGCTCCAGCCTGTCCGATATCGTGACCCGCGCCGTGCCCGATGGCGCCGGCTCCGAACACGACCCCCTCGGCCCGCGCCATCGGCTGCGCGGCAACAAGATGTGGATCAGCAACGGCGAGCACGAGCTGACGGAAAACATCGTGCACCTGGTGCTCGCCAAGATCCCCGGGGCCGACGGCGCCTTGGTGCCCGGTGCACGCGGCATCTCGCTCTTCATCGTGCCCAAGAAGCTCGTGAACGAACACGGCGGCCTGACCGGCGAGCGCAACGACGTGGCCCTTGCCGGCCTGAACCACAAGCTCGGTTATCGCGGCATACCCAACACGCTGCTGAACTTCGGTGAAGGCAAGTACCCGGTGCGCGCCGCGTCAACAGGGGGCCTGGACGGCCATGGGGCAGGTGCCATCGGCTACCTCGTCGGCCAGCCCGGCGAGGGCCTGAAGTGCATGTTCCACATGATGAACGAGGCACGCATTGGCGTGGGCCTGGGCGCGGTGATGCTCGGGTATGCCGGCTATGAAGCCAGCCTTGACTACGCCAAGAGCCGCCCGCAAGGCCGGCCCTCTGCGGCCGGTGGCAAAGACGCCACCCAGCCCCAGGTGCCCATCATTCGTCACGCCGATGTGAAGCGCATGTTGCTGGCGCAGAAGTCGTACTGCGAAGGTGCGTTGGCGCTGGAGCTGTATTGCGCCCGCCTCGTCGATGAACTGCACACCGGCGCAGCCGACGCAGCGGCCGAAGCCGGCCTGCTGCTGGAGATGCTGACCCCCATCGCCAAGAGCTGGCCCAGCGAGTGGTGTCTTGAGGCCAACAGCCTCGCCATACAAATTCATGGCGGCTACGGCTACACCCGCGACTACCCGGTTGAGCAGTACTGGCGCGACAACCGCCTGAACATGATCCACGAAGGCACGCACGGCATTCAAGGCCTCGACCTGCTGGGCCGCAAGGTGCTGATGCAAGGTGGCCAGGGCCTGGCGCTGTTGGCCACGCGCATCGACCAGACCGTTCAACGCGCTTTGCACCAGTCCGCGTGGGCGGTTGAAGCGAATGCGCTGGCCAAGGCCATGGCCGATCTGGGCGGCGCCACGAAAGCGGCCTGGGCCACGGGCCAGCCAGAAGAAGCGCTCGCCAACGCCACGCCCTACCTGCAAGCCTTCGGCCACACCGTGCTGGCTTGGGTTTGGCTTGATGTGGCGCTGTGCGCGCAAGCCGCTGAGGGCCGCATCGACGACGCCCTGCGCCAAGGCACGCTGGTGGCAGCCCGGTACTTCTTCCGCTACGAACTGCCGCGAGTGCCGGCCTGGCTGCAGGTGGTGGCCACACGAGACGACACCTGCCGCAGCATGGACGAGGCCTGGTTCTGAAGTTGACAGCCTTCCCCGCATGACGCCTCGCCCGCTCGAACGCCCGGTTGGCGCGATGGCGAGCCGCCTCGTGCGTGGCTGCGTGCTTGGTTTTGCACTGGGTTGCGCATTTCTCGGCAGCGGTGTCTCGTGGGCGCAGGCCGAGGGCACGCCCCCCCGTGTCGCTGATGGCGCTTATGGCGCTTATGTATTCCCCCACTTCACCCGCGCCGCGCAGGTCACCGCCACCTGCGCACGCTTGCTGGCCGACACCCGCCAGCAGCATCAGCGCATCGAAGCGACGGCACCGGGCCAGGTGCTGGGCGAACTCGATGCGCTGGCCCGTCTTCAAGAAGACATGCTCGGCCCCCTGGTGCTGCTGAGCGCGGTGCACCCTCACAAGCCCCTGCGTGATGCCTCGGAAGCCTGTGACCTGCGGTACCAGGCGCTCGCCGCCGCCTTCCAGCAAAACCGCAAGGTCTACGAACTGCTGCGCCGCGTGCAGCCCGCCGACGCCATCGACCAGCGCTTCCTGCAAGAGCGGCTCGACGCGATGGAAGACGGCGGCGTGGCGCTCGCGCCCGCACAGCGCGCCCAACTGCGCAAGCTGGCGGCGCGCATCGCGGCCCTGACGCAAACCTTCGACCGCCGCATCCGCGAAGACAAAACGCGCATTGCCTTCACCCGCGCGCAACTCGACGGCGTGCCGCAAGCCGTGTGGAAAGCGGCGCCGCGCGACGCCCAGGGCCGCCACCTGCTCGGGCTCGACTACCCGACCTACACGCCCGTCGTTGAAACAGCCACCCACCCCGATACCCGCGAACGCATTTGGCGCGCGTCGCAAAACCACGCCGGCTGGGCCAACGTCCGAACGTTGGCCCAGTTGGTCCGCTTGCGACATGAGCAGGCCCGCCTTCTCGGCCACGCCTCGTATGCCGACCTCATGCTGCGCCGTCGCATGGCGGGCAGCGAGGCCGGCGTGCAGGGCTTGCTGGCCGAGGTGCGGCAGGTGGTGACCGAGCGCGAACTCAGCGACTTGCAGACGCTGCGCCAAGCCAAGGCCGATGAACTTCGGCAGCCTCTGCAAGACGTCACCCTGCAACGCTGGGACGTGGGTTACTACCTCGCCCGCGTGCGCCAGCAGCGCCACCAGTTTGATGCGGAGCAGTTCCGTGCCTACCTGCCCACCGAGGCCAGCATTGCCTTCCTGTTCGAGTTGGCGACGCGCATGTTCGGCCTGCGCTTCGAGCCGCAAGCCCAGCCCGTGTGGCATGCCGATGTGCGGGCCTACGCGGTGTTCGACATCGACACCGGCCGCAACCTCGGCCAGTTGCTGATCGACCCCTTCCCGCGCGACGGCAAGTACAACCATGCGGCGGTGTGGGGCGTGCGGGCCAGCGCCACCTCGGTGGGCCGCACGGCCACGGCGGCACTGGTCACCAACATCGACCGCACCGGCCTCACGCTGGCCGAGCTGGAAGGCTTGTTGCACGAGTTCGGCCATGCGATGCACGTGCTGTTGTCGCAGACCCGGCATGCGTCGCAAGGGGGCTTGAACAGCCTGCTCGACTTCGTGGAAGCGCCGTCGCAGATGCTTGAGGAATGGGTCTACGACCCGCAGGTGCTGGCCCTGTTCCAGAAGGTTTGCGACACCTGCAAGCCGGTGCCACCCGAGCTGCTGGCGCAAGCCGACCACGCGCGGCATTTCGGCAAGGGCGTGTGGGTCGCACGCCAGCATCTGTATTCACGCTACGACCTGGCCCTGCATGGCCGCACACCGGCCGAGCCTATGGTGTTGTGGCGCAGCATGGAAGCCGCCACGCCGCTCGGCCATGTGCCCGACTCGCTTTACCCGGCCAGCTTCAGCCACATGGCCGGCGGCTATGCGGCCGGCTACTACAGCTACCTCTGGAGCCTGGTGCTGGCCGACGACATCCGCACCGCCTTCACGCCTGACAAGCTCGACCCCGCCGTGGGCCGGCGCTACCGACGCGAAGTGCTGGCACCGGGCGCGCAAGAACACCCCACCCAGCTGCTGCGGCGCTTCCTGGGCCGCGAGCCCAACAGCAACGCCTTCTTCCATTCCCTGAACCGTCAATGACGACGAACGGATTTTTCTCATGAGCACACCCATCCAGAAACTGTTCGACCTGAGCGGCAAAACCGCGCTCATCACCGGCGGCTCACGCGGCCTGGGCCTGCAGATCGCCGAAGCGTTGGGTGAAGCCGGCGCCAAGCTGCTGCTGACTTCGCGCAAGGCGGCCGATCTGCAAGAGGCGGTGGCCCATTTGAAGGCTCGCGGCATCGAGGCCGACTGGGTGGCGGCCGACGCCAGCCAGCCTGCGGAAATCGAGCGTGTGGCGAACGAAGCCATGGCCCGGTTGGGGCATGTCGATGTCCTCGTCAACAACGCGGGCGCGACCTGGGGCGCAGCAGCCGAGGAATATCCTTTGGAGGCCTGGGACAAGGTGATGAACCTCAACATCCGCAGCATCTTCCTCATGAGCCAAGCCATCGGCAAGCTCAGCATGATCCCGCGCCGCCAGGGCCGCATCATCAACGTGGCCTCGATCGCCGGCCTGTCCGGCGCCTCGTCGCACATCAAGTACATCGCCTATGGCACCAGCAAGGGCGCGGTGGTCAACTTCACCCGCACGCTGGCTGGCGAATGGGGCCCGTACAACATCAACGTCAACGCGCTTGCGCCGGGCATGTTCCCGAGCAAGATGACCCAGAGCACGCTGGACCGCGTGGGTGACGAAATCGCGAAGGGCGCACCGCTTGGCCGCATCGGCGACCATGACGACCTGAAGGGCGCCGCGCTGCTGTTCGCTTCGGCCGCCGGCAAGCACATCACCGGGCAGATCCTCGCCATCGACGGCGGCGTGTCGGCCATTCACGGCGCTTGATCACCGCACACGACAAGGGCACACCATGAAGTTCCAGCGCCACATCCCGTTCGTTGAGATGCTTGGCTTCGAGCTGCTGAAGTTCGAGGGCGGTGAAGCCGAGATTGCGCTCGACCTGCGCGACGAGTTGTGCAACTCGTGGGGCGTGGCGCACGGCGGCGTGGTCATGACCTTGCTCGACGTGGCGATGGCGCATGCCGCCCGCAGCCCCAAGCTGGCAGGTGGCGAAGCGCACCCCGGCGGCATTGCCACCATCGAAATGAAAACCAGCTTCATGCGCCCCGGCCTGGGCCGCATGCGCGCCAAGGGCCGTGTGCTGAATGCGACCCTCAGCATGGCCTTTTGCGAAGGCTTCATCTACGACGAAATGGGCGTGATGACCGCGCACGCCAGCGCCACCTTCAAGTACCTCAGCGCACTGAGCGCCGGCGGCCAGCGCATCGAGCGCAAAGCCGCTTCCGACTGATCCGATTCCCGATCCCCCGATCCCCCCGTTCAACAGGACACACCATGAGCCAGATCAACAAGCAAATCCTCCTCGCCTCGCGCCCCAAGGGCGAAGCCACCGTTGACAACTTCAAGCTGGCCGAAGTGCCGGTTCCCACGCTGGCCGATGGCCAGGTGCTGGTGCGCAACCACTACCTTTCACTCGACCCCTACATGCGCGGCCGCATGAACGACGGCAAGAGCTACGCGCAGCCGCAACCGCTGAACGAAGTGATGATCGGCGGCACCGTGGGTGAAGTGGTCGAGTCGCGCCACCCCGACTACAAGGCGGGCGACCAGGTCGTCGGCATGGGCGGCTGGCAGCAGTACCAAGTGGCCGACGCGCGCCAGCCAGGCGTGCTGCGCAAGGTGAACACCACCAACGTGCCGCTGTCGGCCTACCTCGGGCCGGTCGGCATGCCGGGCGTGACGGGCTGGTACGGTTTGATGAAGATCTGCGCCCCGAAGGCCGGCGAAACGATCGTCGTCAGCGCCGCCAGTGGCGCCGTGGGCAGCGTGGTGGGCCAGTTGGCCAAGTCGCGCGGCTGCCGCGCGGTGGGCATTGCCGGCGGCGCCGAGAAGTGCGCCTATGTCGTCAATGAACTGGGCTTTGACGCCTGCGTGGACTACAAGGCCCACAGCGACCCGAAAGAGCTGTACGCGGCGCTGAAGGAAGCCACACCCGATGGTGTTGACGGCTACTTTGAAAACGTCGGCGGCGTGATCCTCGACACCGTGATGTCGCGCATGAACGCCTTTGGCCGCATGGCCTTCTGCGGAATGATCGCCGGCTACAACGGCGACCCGATCCCCATGAAGCACCCGCAGCTCATCTTGCAGTCGCGCCTGAAGCTCGAAGGCTTCATCGTCGGCGAGCACATGGGCGTGTGGCCCGAAGCCATGAAAGAACTGTCCACGATGGTTGCCACCGGCAAGCTGAAGTTCCGTGAAACCATCGCCCCCAACATCGAGGCCGCGCCGCAAGCCTTCCTTGGGCTGTTGAAGGGTGAAAACTTTGGCAAGCAGCTCGTCAAGCTGATTTGACCGGCGGCGGGCAGGGCAGATGGCCATGGAGTGGCCGCCGAACGCGGCGGGCGCCGCCTGGCGCAAGGCGTGGCCCTGGCCTTGCAAGCGGCTTTGCCCCAACAACATGCCCCCGCCCCGGTGCTCGATGCCTTCTGCCGCTCGCGCCTGGGTGGTGACTGGGGCCAGGCCTATGGCGCACTGCCACCCACCGTCGATTTCGATTCCCTCCTCACGCGGGCCATGCCCCGCCGAACCTTGAAGCCCCCATGACCGAACTCATCCTTCACCACTACGACACCTCCCCCTTCGCACAAAAAGTACGCTGGACTCTGGGCCTGAAGGGGCTCGAATGGCACTCGGTGGACGTGCCCTCGGTGATGCCCAAACCCGACGTGGTGGCGCTGACCGGCGGCTACCGCCGCACGCCCTTCATGCAGATTGGCGCCGACATCTACTGCGACACCGCGCTCATCTGCGACCTGCTCGAAGAACGCCAACCGCAGCCCACGCTGTACCCCGCATCGGCCGGTGGCCTGCAGCGCGCAGTGGCCGCCTGGGCCGACAGCGCCCTGTTCTGGGCGGCCATTCCCCACGCCATGCAACCGGCCGGCGCGCCGCACATCACGGCGCACCTGAAGCCCGAAGAGCTGAAGGTGTTCGGCGCCGACCGCGTCGCCATGACCGCCAACCGCCCGCGCATCAACCGCACCGACTGCGCGGCCCAACTCGACAGCCACCTGCACTGGATCGACTTGCAACTCGCCGATGGCCGGGCGTTCCTGATGGGCGCCGAGCCGGGCATTGCCGACCTGTCGGTGGCGCACTCGATCTGGTTTCTGCGGCGGGCCGGGCCCGTGGCCGAGGTGCTGACGCCGTTCGCCCACCTGTGCCGCTGGTACGAGCGCGTGCTGGCGTTCGGGCAAGGCCGCCCCCGTGAGATGAGCAGCGCCGAGGCGATCGAAATCGCCGCCACCGCCGGCCTTCACGCGCCGGTGCGGGTCGAGCCCGGCCTGGGTTTCGAGCCCGGTGTTGCGGTGACAATTGCGGCTTCCGATTACGCGACCGACCCGGTGCCCGGCACCCTCGTGGGGCTCAACGCCCGGGAAGCCGTGATCGAACGGCACGACGACAGGGCCGGCACCGTGCACGTGCACTTCCCGCGCATTGGCTACCTGCTCCGCAAGCGCGACCTCTGACACCCGACCCTCTAGATTCAATTTAGGAAGACCTGCGATGAAGAACTTCAAGGGCGGCACCGCCGTCATCACCGGCGCGGCTTCGGGCTTCGGCCTGGAAGCGTCGCGCATCGCCGCCAAGCTGGGCATGAACCTCGTGATGGCCGACGTTCAACAAGAAGCGCTCGACAAAGCGGTGGCCGAGATCGCCGCCATGGGCGTGCAGGTGTTGCCCTTCAAGTGCGACGTGTCCAAGGGCGATCAAGTCGAAGCCATGGGCGCGGCCACCTTCGCCAAATTCGGCGCACCCAACTTCGTGTTCAACAACGCGGGCGTTGGCGGCGGCGGCCTGGTGTGGGAACTGAGCGCCAAAGACTGGGAATGGGTGCTTGGCGTCAACCTGATGGGTGTGGTGCACGGCGTGCGCGTGTTCACGCCGATGATGTTGGAGGCCGAGAAAAACGACCCGGCCTACGAAGGCCACATCGTCAACACCGCTTCGATGGCCGGCATGCTGGTGGCGCCCAACATGAGCGCCTACAACGTGAGCAAGCACGCCGTGGTGGCTTTGAGCGAAACGCTCTACCAAGACCTGAGCCTCGTCAGCGAGCGGGTGAAGACCTCGGTGCTGTGCCCGTACTTCATCCCCACGGGCATTCACGAGAGCGAGCGCAACCGCCCTCAAGAAATGCAGTCTGACAAGCCGCTGAGCCGCAGCCAGTTGATCGGCAAGGCCTTGAGCGCCAAGGCCGTGACCAAGGGCAAGGTGACCGCGCAGACCATGGCCCAGGCCGTGTTCGACGCGGTCGGCGAAGAGCGTTTCTATATCTTCAGCCACCCGCACGCACTGCAAGGCGTGCAAACGCGCGTGGAAGACATCCTGCAGCAGCGCAACCCGTCGAACCCGTTCGCCGGCAAACCGCAGATGCTCGAAGACCTGCGCCAAACGCTGCGCGCGGCCGACTGATTGGTGGGTTTCATGCAGCGCCCGGTGCCGCACAGGTGCCGGGCGTTTTTCTTTGCTGACTCCTTTGCTGACTTCTTTGCTGGCGCGCTGTTTTCTGGGGCTCGGCGTTTCGTTTCTGTTTCCTTTTCCTGGTGAACACCATGTCGTCGTCCGAACCTTCCCGTCGAGTGGCCGTCATCGGCGCTGGCCCCGCCGGCCTGATGGCCGCGCAAGTGCTGGCCCAGGGCGGGGCTCAAGTCGATGTGTACGACGCCATGCCCTCGGTCGGCCGTAAGTTTTTGCTGGCCGGCAAGGGTGGGCTGAACCTGACGCACAGCGAGCCGATCGGGCCGTTCCTGAACCGCTACGGCGCGCGCCGCGAGCAGGTCGAACCCTGGCTCGCCGCGTTCGGGCCGCAGCAGTTGCGCGAGTGGGCGCAAGGCTTGGGCATCGACACCTTCGTGGGCAGCTCGGGGCGGGTGTTCCCGGCCGAAATGAAAGCAGCGCCGCTGCTGCGCGCCTGGCTGCACCGGCTGCGCGCCCAGGGCGTGCGCTTCCACATGCGGCACCGTTGGCTGGGCTGGGGTGAAAGCGGCAGCTTGCGCTTCGACACGCCCCAGGGCGAGGCCGAACTGCCGGCGAGCGCCTTGGTGCTGGCGTTGGGTGGCGGCAGTTGGTCGCGCCTGGGTTCCGACGGCGCCTGGGTGCCCTTGCTGCGCGGGCGAGGCGCGGCGGTGGCCGATCTGCTGCCGTCCAACTGCGGTTTCGACGGGGCCGGCTGGACCGAACACTTCCGCAGCCGCTACGCAGGGCACCCGTTGAAGTCGGTGCGTCTGACGGTGCGTGGGGATGCGGGTGATGGTGGCGATTCCGGCGATGTGGATGAGGTGCGCTTCTCGCAACTGGGCGAATGCGTGGTCACCGAAACGGGCATTGAAGGCAGCGTCGTCTACGCCGCGTCGGCCTGCCTGCGCGACACCCTTCAGGCGCGCGGCGAAGCCACGCTGTGGCTTGACCTGCTGCCGGCCCGGTCGATCGAATGGGTGGTGGCGGAGTTGAAGCACCCACGCGGGCCCCGGTCGATGTCGACCCACCTCAAAACACGGTTGAACCTGCACGGCGTGAGGGCCGGCCTGCTGCACGAGACGGTGCCCAAGGCCGACTTCGCCAACCCCGAGCGGCTTGCAGGGTTCATCAAGGCCTTGCCGGTGCGGGTGCTCAAAACGCGTCCGCTCGACGAAGCCATCAGCAGCGCGGGCGGGGTGGAATTTGCTGCGATGGACGACGCGCTGATGCTGCGCGCGGCGCCGGGCGTGTTTTGCGCCGGCGAGATGCTCGACTGGGAGGCGCCAACGGGCGGCTACCTGCTGACGGCGTGCTTTGCCAGCGGCCACCGGGCCGGGCAGGGTGCGCTGGCGTTCATCGAGG
>JAYSYW010000210.1:0-9399 GCA_043727255.1 Rhizobacter sp.
GCAGGTCAAGCCGCAGGCATCGCATGCTTAGGCCGCACGGCGGTGGCCAGCGCCGCGCCCAGCGTTTCGGGTGACACCGGCTTGGCCAGCACCTGGAAGGCTTCGCGGTCGGCATCGGCCAGGTCGCGCGTGTAACCGCTCATGAGCACCACGGGCAGGCGCGGCAGGCGCTGCTTGAGCAGCTTGGCCAGTTCGATGCCCGACAAAGCGCCCGGCATCACCACGTCAGACAGCAGCACGTCAAGCGGCTTGCCGGCGTCAAGGTAGCGCAGCGCTTCCTTGGCATTGGCCACACGGTGGGCGTCGTACCCCAATGCGCGGATCAAGGTCAGCGTGGTTTGCGCCACTTCGTCGTTGTCTTCCACCATCAGCACGCGTTCGCCAAAGCCGCTGGCGCGCACGTCGGGCTGGCTGTGCGAAGCCGGCAGGGCATCGCCCTTCGCAGCCGGCAGGAACATGCGCACGGTGGTGCCGACCTGTTCGGTGCTTTCGATCTTCACACTGCCACCGGATTGCACGCACAGGCCCTCCACCTGGCTCAACCCCAGGCCCGTGCCATTGCCCATGCCTTTGGTGGTGAAGAACGGCTCGAACACCCGATCCAGCGTGTGGCTTGGAATGCCATGGCCGGTGTCGCTGAACGCGATCACCACGAACGGCTCGCCGCTTTGCGCTTCTTGTGGCGTGGCGTTGCGCGCCAGCAGCGTAACCACCCCGCCGCGGGGCATGGCGTCTTTGGCGTTGATGGCGAGGTTGAGCAAGGCGAGTTCAAGCTCGCTGCTGTCCACATGAACCGGGAGCGCGTCGCTGTCCACGTTGACGATCAGCTTGATGTCGTGTGCGAGTGAATGGCGAAGCATCTGCTCCATTTGCGGCAGCTTGGTCTGCAGCTCAACGCGTTCCGAACGCAGCGGTTGCCGGCGTGCGAACGCCAACAACTGGCGCGTCAGCCGCTCGCCGGTTTTGACGGCGCGCTCGACGGCCAACAAGTGCACCTCGGCCGGCGTGCCCGCCAGCTTCTTCTTCAAGATGTAGGCCTGGTTGTTCACCACCATCAACAGGTTGTTGAAGTCGTGCGCCACACCACCGGTCAGCCGGCCCAGCGCCTCCAGGTGTTGCGAGTGGCGCAACGCACCTTCGGCTGCCGCGCGGCGCCGTTCTTCTTCGGCCAGCCGCGCCAGAGCAGAAACCTCGCCACGCGACTTGCGCATCGCCAGCCAGGCCACGCCCACCAGGCCAATGGCCGTGGGAAAGATGAACGCGGCCAACCTCAGCATGGACAAGCGCCAGGCGGCCATCACCTGCGAGCTTTCAACACTTGACACGATATAGAGCGGATAGTTTTCAACTGCCAGGTAGTTGACCTGCCGCTCCAGCCTGTCGGCTGGCCCCTCGCCGCGGAACGTGGCTTCCTTGATGCCCGCGCGCAGGTCGCGCATCAAGCGCGAGTCGGCATTGATGGCCATGCTGCCTGCGGGCAGTGGCGGGTGACGCAGCACCAGAACGCCGTCCGACCGAACAAGGCTCATGGCCAAGCCGTGTTCATTGGCGGCCAGGCGCTGGTAGAACTCTTCAAAGTACGCCACATGCAGCGACACGCTCAGCACGCCTGTGAAGTCACCGCTCGGTCCCTCCAGCCGTTCGCTGTAGTTGAAGAAGCGCTCGTTGCTGACCTTGCCAGCCAGCGTGGAGCTGATGAACGCGCGTTCGCCACTGCGCAGGCGCTGGAAGTATTCGCGCTCGGCCACCGACAAGGGTTTAGGCAGCGGGTAGTAGCGCCCGCTCGCGGCCACGTTGCCCTGCGCGTTCCAGACCCAGATGCTTTGCACCTGGGGAATGCCAGCGGCGATGTGCTTGAGCGCGAGGTGCCGGCTCGCTTCATCGCCTTGCGCGAACTGCGGCGAATTGACGAAGTCGCGCATGCGCCCTGTCAGCAACTGGGCGGTCTCGAACACCTTCGAGCCTTGCTCGGCGGCAATGCGGCTGGCGTTTTCGACCTTGTGCTCGGCACTGGTCCATTCGTCGTGGTGGCTCTTCCACGCAGCCAGGGCAAAGATGACCAGCGGCACCGTGGCGCCCAGGATGATCAACAGCCGGAACCAATCGACGGTAGCGGCCCTGGCATCGTGGTTTTTGATGTGAGACGCCCACAGGGTTCCCGGTGGCGGTGTTCTGCGAATCTGTTCGGCTGGCAACTGCGTCCCCTCTTGGTGCTGCGCTCTGTGGGCACAAGCCTGACCCGCCCCACGCGGCCGGCTTTGCGTGCACGTGTTTGAGCAATCGGCGTGCCCGCGCCTTTGATCTTGCCCGGGAACCCCGAGTGCCCCGTTCATGAGCTCGGAGACTCGGTGCCTACCGTGACCTTTTCAAAGGTCGTGGCAGATAATGCCTCGGCGCCCATGCGGCGCGGTCCTGTCCTTAGGCTTTCTTGTTTATCTAAGGGCACGGCAGCCCTTCAATGCCAGGCCGAACAAGCTGACGCCGCTTGGAGCCAGACAACACAGGGCAGTGCCCGAAGGCGAAGTTGGCTGGTGCTTCAACATCAGCGGCGCTCACCGCGAGCTGGCCCTCCGCAGGGCCTCTCGGCAATCCACACAAGCGCATATCTACAGGCCAGAAGGAAAGAGCAAATGCCCCACGCATTGGTAGTGGACGACGAAGCCGACTCGGCGGAAATGATGGCCGCACTGATTGCGACAGAAGGCTTCACTGTGGCCACGGCGGGTTCGCTGCGCGAAGCGCGTCGCCAGCTGGCGCTGCAAGAACCCGACATTGTGTTGCTCGACCTCATGCTGCCCGACGGCAACGGCATGCAGCTCTTCGAGGACCAGGGCGCCCTGGCCAACACCGAGGTCGTGCTCATCACGGGTCACGCCAGCCTCGAAACCTCGATCCAGGGCCTGCGCCTGGGGGCGGCCGACTACCTCGTCAAGCCGCTCAACATGAAACAGTTGCACGGCATCTTGTCGCGTGTGACCAAACCTTCGGCCTTGCGCGCCGAAGCACAAGACCTGCAAAAGGGCCTGGAAGAAGAAGGCCATTTCGGCCACCTGTGGGGCCGCTCGGCACCCATGCGGCGCATCTACGAACAGATCGTCCGGGTGTCGGCCACGGCCGTCACGGTGTTCATCACCGGCGAAAGCGGCAGCGGCAAGGAAGTGGTGGCGCGCACCGTTCACGACCTCAGCCGGCGCCGCGCCAAGCCCTTCTTGGCAGTGAACTGCGGCGCCATTTCGCCGCACCTGATCGAGTCCGAAATCTTCGGCCACGAAAAAGGCAGCTTCACTGGCGCCGACCGCCAACACCAGGGGTTTTTCGAGCGCGCCAGTGGCGGCACGCTGTTCCTCGATGAAATCACCGAGATGCCGCTCGACCTGCAAGTCAAGCTGCTTCGGGTGCTGGAAACCGGCACCTTCATGCGCGTGGGTTCCACCCAGCTTCAAGAAACCGACGTGCGCCTGATCGCCGCCACCAACCGTTCGCCGCAAACGGCCGTCAACTCGGGCAAGTTGCGTGAAGATCTGCTGTACCGGCTGAATGTGTTCCCGATTCACTTGCCGCCGCTGCACGAACGTGCCGAAGACGTGCCTTTGATCGCCGAGCACTTTTTGAGCGAGATCTCGCGACGCGAAGGTCAGGTGAAGCGCTTTGCGCCCGAAGCGCTGACGCGCCTGCAGGCTTACCGCTGGCCGGGCAATGTGCGCGAACTGCGCAACATCGTGCACCGCGCCTACGTGATGGCGGCCGACAACCTGATCGTCGATGAGTGCCTGCCCACCCAAGACACACCACTGCCGGCGATGACCGGCGCCCCGGTGCTGACCATCCGTGTGGGCACGCCGCTGGCCGAGATCGAGCGACAAGTGACGCTGGCCACGCTTGAATACTTCGGTCGCCACAAAGAGAAGACGGCGGCCACGCTGGGCGTGAGCCTGAAGACGCTCTACAACCGGCTGAAGGAATATTCGACCGTGCCCCTGGCACCAGACGCCGAATCCCCTCAAGACGGTCGCGACGCCGGGCGCCACCGCTGACAACGCCCCGCCCGGGTGTGGCACGCCGCAAGGCCTGCCACACCCGTCAGCGCTTGCGCACTTGAACATCCACCGTCATGCCCAGGTAGTCGGCGGGGCGGCCAACCCAGCTGCCGCTCACGGGCATCGCCGAGCTGGCGTGGCGCCCCACTCCCACCCGGATCAAGCTCGAGCCTCCGACCAGGTTGTTGGTGGGGTCGAATGGGATCCATCCCGCGCCTGGCAGGTAAGCCTGCAGCCACGCATGGGTGGCGCCGGCCGAAGGGTCGTCGTTGTCGAGCCACGGCGTGTGCACATACCCTGAGACAAAGCGCGCGGCATAACCCAGGCTGCGGGCCGCTTCGATCATCAGCGTGGCGAAGTCACGGCAGGTGCCGCATTGCCGGTCGAGCGTCTCAAAGGGCGTCTGAACGCCCTCTTGCTCGCGCACTTCGTAGGCCATGCTGCCGCGGATGAAGCTGTTCATCTCGACCAGCAGGTCGCGGCTGCCCTTCTGGCCAGGCCCGGCGGTGAACTGGCTGGCCCATTGCGCCAGCCTGCCGCCGGGGTCGGTATAGAACGGTTGCAGGTAGGGGTACAGAGCGATGCGCTCTTCCTCCGTGTAGTGGAAGGGGTGGGTTTTGGCGCGGGCGTCCAGTGGCAGGTCGAGGGCGCGTGTGCCGGTGTGTTCGACGGTGAACGTGGCGACGAAGCGCAACTCGTTCGCTTCACTTTGCGGTTGCACGATGGCCACCGAGTTGGAATAGACGTCGAGGATGAGCCGGATGTCTTGCGCTGGCGGAAACACCTGGAGGTCGCTGGCGAGCACGCGCAAATCGTGGCTGCCGCGTGGGCGAAACAACAACTGGTGTTCGCCCAGTTGCACCGGCTGGGCGTAGCGGTAGTGCGTGGTGTGGGTGATGTCAAAAAGAACCGGCATGCCGGCGACTCCCGCTCAGGCCCAGCCGGCTGTCATGGGCGCCATTCCCCAGTCGAGCGAGTGTTGCAACTGCAGCGAGGCGCTGCCGTCTGCGTCTGTCAGGGGTCCTGCACCCGACCCAAGGCCGACCCGCCGCTGCGGAGGCGGCAGGTTGAGCAACCGGTCGATTGCGCTCAGCGTATTCGGCACGTGCAGTGGTTTTGGCCAGAGTTCGACAAAGCCAGAGCCGTCGATGTCGGTCGCCACGTCGGCCGTCACGGCCACTGCGGGCACCCGCGCCAACGACGGAAACTCGCGAAGGCGCAGCAACAGGTCGGTGCCATGGCAATCGGGCAGGCGCAGATCAAGCAGCAGCAGGTTGAGGGGTTCACAGGCGGCAAGCCGGCAACCGTCTTCCCCGTTGGTGGCGATGAGCAGGCGCACCTGAGGCCTCATGGCCAACATGGCTTGCATCAACAAAATGTTGATTTCCTGGTCTTCGACGTACAACACCGTGGGGCGGGTTGCATCGTTGCTAGTACGAGGAAACGGGTGGAGTGTCATGAGTTGCTTCCCTGGGGTGTTGTGCCTCTTGAGCAAAACACATACCCAGGGGCTGCGAACGATCACCACGCGCCGCGCGGCAATCTTTACCTGCATCTTTCGGCGGGGCGGCAGCACTTGCCGACTCTGTACAGACTGAACACCGAACAAGCACCAAACAAACACCGAGCCAGAAGGAGGACGCTGTGTCCACACGCGAAGAACGAGACTCGATGGGGTCTGTCGAGGTCGACGAACAGCGGCTATGGGGCGCGCAGACGCAGCGCGCCATTGGCCACTTCCGCATCTCCACCGAGCGCATGCCGCCGGAATTGATCCGCGCGCTGGCCCAGGTGAAGCAGGCTTGTGCGCAGGTGAATGTCGAACTGGGCTTGCTGCCGGTCGAGCTGGGCGAAGCGATCACCTGGGCGGCCACGCGGGTGGCCGAGGGCGAATTCGCCGATGAATTCCCGCTGGCCGTGTGGCAAACCGGCTCGGGCACCCAGACGAACATGAACATGAACGAGGTGCTGGCCAACCTGGCGTCTGAGCGGCTGGGTGGGGCGCGTGGCATGCAGCGCCTGGTACACCCGAACGACCAGGTCAACCTCGGCCAGTCGTCGAACGACATCTTCCCGACGGCCATGCATGTGGCGGCCAGCCTGGGCGTGGCGAACGGGCTGCTGCCAGCGCTGGTGGCCCTGCGCGGCACGCTCGCCGCCAAGGCCGACACCTACCGCAGCTTGGTGAAGATCGGCCGCACCCACCTGCAAGATGCCACGCCGCTCACGCTGGGCCAGGAGTTGTCGGGCTACGTGGCGCAACTGGCGCAGGCTGAAGATGCGTTGCAGGCCGCGCGGGGGCCGGTGCTTGAATTGGCCGTAGGGGGCACGGCGGTGGGCACTGGGCTGAACACGCACCCTGAATTCGGCACCCGCGTGGCGGCGAGGCTGGCGAGCGACCTGGGCCTGCCCTTCAACAGCGCTGCCAACAAGTTCGCCGCGCTGGCGTCGCACGACGTGCTGGTGACGCTGCACGGCGCCATGAAATCGGCCGCCGTCGGGCTGATGAAGATCGCCAACGACATCCGCTGGCTGGCGTCGGGCCCACGTTCGGGGCTGGGCGAGTTGACCTTGCCGGCCAACGAACCAGGCAGTTCGATCATGCCGGGCAAGGTGAACCCCACGCAGTGTGAGGCGCTGGCGATGGTGTGCTGCCAGGTGATTGGCAACGACACGGCCCTGACCTTCGGTGCCGCACAGGGCCACTTCGAGCTGAACACATTCAAGCCACTGATCGCGCACAACCTGCTGCAGAGCCTGCGGCTGCTGACCGACGCGAGCCTGAGCTTCGACGCGCACTGCGCACAGGGCATGACAGCCAACCCGGCCCGCATGGGCGAGCTGGTGGAGCGATCACTCATGCTGGTGACTGCGCTGGCGCCGCACATCGGTTACGACCGCGCCGCCAAGATCGCCCTCAAGGCGCATGCCGACGGCATTTCGCTGCGTGAAGCCGCATTGGCGCTGGGCCACGCCAGCGCCGAAGACTTCGACCGCTGGGTGCGGCCCGAAAACATGGTGTGAGCCGCTCTGAAGCGGCCAGGCGACTCAGCGCTCAGGAATGGGCGGGAAGCCCAAGGCGCGCAAAGCACCATCGAGCGGCTGGTTCAACCCGTGGTAGCCGGCCCACGGGTCGGCCGAAGACAGCGAGGCCAGCCGCTGTGGCAGGGACTGCAGCGTCCAGTGGGCGCCGCCTGTGAGCGTGGTGAGTTCGTTCCAGCGCACCGGCACCGACACACCCAGCCCCGGCCGGGCGCGCGGCGAATAAGCGGCCACCAGCGTGCCATCAAGCCCATTGCGGCGGGGGTCGATGCACACCCGGCCCGCCGCATCGCTGGCACTCAGCGCAATGCGCTCAGGGAAACGCTGCCGCAGGTGCGCGCCAAAGGCTTCGGCCACGCCCTGTACCGCTTGCCAGCACAAGGTGGGCGAGATCGGCACCAGCACGTGCAGCCCGCGCCCGCCGCTGGTCTTCAAGAAGCTCTTGAGGCCGACCTCTTCGAGCACCGCACGCAGCAGCGCCGTGGCTTGCAGCACGTGAGCCCACTGGGTGCCTGGCCCAGGGTCGAGGTCGAACACCAGGCGGTCGGGGCGATCGACCTGCGGGTGGCGCACATTGGACGTCTGGAATTCGAGGCACCCGCTGAGCAAGGCGTGCAACAGCCCTTCTTCGCAGGTGATGCCCAGCCTTGCTGGTAAATCGGGCGTGGGTAGATCGGGGGCGCACGAGTCGGGAGTGGACAAGTGCGGTGAGGGGATGCGCCGCAGCCCCAGCAATTCCGTGGGGCCTGCATGGCGCTTGGTCTCGGGTGATTGGCTGGTGCCATGAGGGGCGCACAGCAAAGTGAGCGTCCGGCCGTCCAGTTCGCGCAACAGGCGCGGGGCCACCCAGGCGGCGAAATGCGGCAAGTCCCCCCGGGTGACGCCGGTCTCGGCGTCGATCACCCGATGTGGGTCGGCCACAGCCACTGCTTCCCAGGTGACGGCATTCACCGCACCCGTGCCATTCGCTGCGCTCACTTCGGTCCCCGATTTGTTCTGATGCTGGTCATGCGTGCTGACTCCCTTCCCGCTGCAGGGATTGGGCAAAGCGCGTGCCCGCGGCCGTCAATCAGCAAAGCCCTGTTGGCGGTGTAGTTTTTGCCGCAACAAACGGGGCCGGCAGGTTGAACTTGCCCTGCTGAACTCACGGCATACCGATTGCCAATACCCTGTCAGCCACAAAAGGAGTTGCAATGACCGTTGCTGACCGAATCACCGATGGAAAGTTGGTGCCACTGCCCCCGGAGGCCGGCGACATCAACGCGCCACGTTTCGAGCCCAACGAACGTTGGCTGCGCACGGCGTCAGCGCCGATGCAAAAACGCGTGATGTGGCAATGGTTCGCCACCCGCTACGCCGACCCTGAAGAGCTGATGCCGCACGATCCAGACGGCCACTACGTGTTCAATGACGGCGGCCCGTACCTGGCCGATCGCCTGCTGCGCGAACGCTTCGAGGCGTGTGTGCCGGCCGATGTCATTGAAGACCTCACGCGCGAAATACAGGCCGAAGTGGGCAACGAATGGGCTCTTCGGCGCACCGATGGCTTTGGTGGCTGATGCTCGGCCCACTGCATGATTCCTGACCCACGACGCGTTTTTTCGTACCCCCCATCTGGCTATTGGCGCCTGGCCGCCATCGTGTCACTGGCGCTGTTCACGCTGGCCGCACTGGTTTTCGGCGGCTATGTGATGACGGTCTATTGGCAAACGCCCAGCCTGCTTGCACTGCAAGAGGTGCAGACCGCCAAACCCAGTGTGTTGATGTCGGCCGATGGAGTGACGCTCACCACCTTCCGCCGAGAGCGCCAAGAGCGCGTGCCACTCGACCGCATTTCGCCGCGTGTGGTGCAAGCCTTGATCGCCACCGAAGACCACCGCTTCTTTGAGCACGGCGGCATTGACCTGCGGCGCACCACGGTGGCGGTGTTCAACACGCTCTCTGGCGACACGCAGGGCGGATCGACCCTCACCCAGCAACTGGCGCGCAACCTGTTCCCCGAAGAGATCGGCCGCGCGCCGACCATCCACCGCAAGCTCAAAGAGTTGTTCACCGCGCTGCGCATCGAAGAGGCCTACAGCAAGCAGCAGATTATTGAGAGCTACCTCAACACCGTGCCGTTTCTCTACAACGTGGTGGGC
This sequence comes from Rhizobacter sp., assembly GCA_043727255.1. Taxonomy (GTDB): domain Bacteria; phylum Pseudomonadota; class Gammaproteobacteria; order Burkholderiales; family Burkholderiaceae_C; genus Rhizobacter. The sequence continues at coordinate 9,221 of JAYSYW010000210.1, forward strand.
ATCGAGATGGCGGCGCGCACCTACTACGACACCACGGCGGCTGAACTCGACGCGTTGCAGGCCGCCACGCTGGTGGGCATGCTGAAGGGCACGCATTCGTACAACCCCGTGCGTTACCCCGAGCGGGCGCAAAAGCGCCGCAACCTCGTGCTCGCGCAGATGGTCAAGCAGGGTGACAT
>JAYSYW010000211.1:0-9390 GCA_043727255.1 Rhizobacter sp.
CCCGACGCCGAGTACCCGTTCTGGCTGAATTCGGGGCGCGTGGTCGAACACTTCCACACCCGCACGCGCACCGGAAAAATCGGCAACTGCAACAAGTTCAGCCCCACGCCCTACATGGAGATGAACCCCGATGCCGCAGCCGAGCTGGGCATCGAACACCAGAGCTATGTGCGCCTGGTGAGCCGCCGTGGCGATGCGGTGGTGATGGTGCAGCTCACGCAGCGCGTGGGCCGCGACATGCTGTTCATCCCGTTCCACTTTCACGACTGTGTCAACCGCCTCACGCTGGGCTTGCTCGACCCGTATTCACGCCAACCCGCGTTCAAGCAGAACGCCGTGCGGGTCGAACACGTCGATCAGCAAGAGGCTGCGCGTTTGAACCTCGAGCGCCGTGCGTTCTAACTTGACTGATGCCCGCATGAAACAAAACCTTCTGCCCATTCAAAAACTGGTCAGCGACGCTGTTGCAAGCGCCGCGCCGGCCTCTGTCAACGCCCGAAGGATCTGGGAAATCCGCACCGAGGAACAGCACTACGCGTTCCTCAAAGACAAAGACATCGCCGACACCAACCGCTACGGGCAAAAGATCGACCTGATCGAGCACACCGCGAACAAGTTTCCGGTGGGCCGCTCGATGTTCATCAACGAGAACCCGGCGGTTGGCACCAACCCCAACCGCAACAAGCAGCACGGCTTCTTCTTCACGGCCGACAACTGCATTGGCTGCCACGCCTGCGAAGCCGCTTGCGCTGAAAAGAACGAAACACCAGCGCACTTGGCGTTCCGCTCGGTGGGTTACGTGGAAGGCGGCAGCTTCCCCGACTACAAGCGCATGAACATCTCGATGGCTTGCAACCATTGCGACGACCCGGTGTGCCTGAAGGGCTGCCCGACGCGCGCCTACACCAAGCACACCGAATACGGCGCCGTGCTGCAAGACCCCGAAACCTGCTTCGGCTGCGGCTACTGCACCTGGGTGTGCCCGTACAACGCGCCCCAACTCGACCCGGTGAAGGGCCAGGTCTCGAAGTGCAACATGTGCGTGGACCGGCTTGAAGTGGGCTTGAAGCCCGCGTGCGTGTCGGCCTGCGTGGGCAACGCGCTCGACTTCGGTGTGATTGAAAAGATCCCTGAAGGCCGCGAACAGGCCCGGGTCGAAATCCCCGGCTTCCCGTCGCCCGAGATCACCAAGCCCAACATCCGTTTCCAGCAGCTCAAAGAGCTGCCCGACGAGATGAAGCGCACCGACTCAATGCCCTTGAAGTACCACAAGGACGAGAAGGGCCGCTACCGCCCCGCCATCGACCAGAAGAAGGGCCAGACCAAGCACTGGAACATCGAACGCCTGAGCTCGCGCGAGAACCCGCTGGTGCTGTTCACGCTCACCGCGCAAGCGTCGGTGGGGGCGTTTGCCTTGCAGTTTTTGGGTGCGCAACTGGGCTTGAGCGGCTTCGTCGAATTCGCCCAGTCGGCCGCTTATGCGCCACTGGCCATCCTCAACTTCGTGCTGGTGGCGTTTGGTTTGTTCATGTCCACCATGCACTTGGGCAAGCCCAAGCGCTTCTACCGTGGCTTCAACAACCTGCGCCATTCGCCCGTCTCGCGTGAAGGCCTGGGCATTGCAATTTTCATCGGCGCACTCGGAATGCACATCTTGTTCAGCCTGCCGGCGAACGCGCTGGTGCAGTCGCTGGCAGGCAGCTTGTTCGGGGTCGATGTGAGCCCGTTCGCCGCACCTGCCGCAGGCCTTGCCAAGGGCTTTGGCACGCTGGCCATTCTGGGCAGCGTGGCGGGCATGTACTACATGAACCGTTGCTACCGCATCAAGGCCCGTCCGTTCTGGAACCACTGGCAAGTGGGCACAGCCTTCGTTGGCAGTGCGTTGTCGCTGGGCGCGCTGTTGGCCGGTGCGGTGACGATCGCCACGCTGGCCTTGAGTGGCCAAAGCGTGCAAAGCGCTGCGCTGGTGTTTGGTGGCATGTTGGCGCTGGGCCTCCTGGTCGAAAGCGTGGGCCATGTGGGGCATGCACGCGACATGGGCCGGGCTGAACATGAAGGCGGCGCGTCGTACTACATCCAGTCCACCACCTTCGGCAAAACCTTCTTGCTGCGCAACGCCTTGCTCGGCCTGAACCTGCTGTTGGCCTGCGCGCTGCTGGCGTCCATGGTGTTCATGGGCTCTGGTCTGTTCACGCTGCTGGGCTGGGCCGTGGTCGGCGCCACCGCCATGGCCACCAGCGTGGTGGGCCGCGCGCTCTTCTACGTGCTGGTCATCCCGACCACCATGCCCGGCGCGTTCTTCTGGAAGAACAAGGGCTTCGAGGACCATGCCCGCGACATCGGCCTGGCCAACATGCCGCAAGTGGGTGTGGCCCCGCTGCGGCACTATCCTTGAGCCATGCGTCTTGAAGAATTGATAGGGAAAACCTGCGTCATCGGCCTGTCGTACTTCGACTTGAACGGCGAGCTGATGAAGCAGGCGCAGTACGCCGGCTCAGTGGTGAAGGTCGATGCCGAGAATGGCATTTCGGTGCGCTTGCAACATGCCGATGCCAGCGTCGAGAAGGCCGAGTTCATCTTGCCGCCCAATCTTGACGGCTGGTTCAATGCACCCCCGGGCCATTACCGCCACGCGCCGACCGGGGTGGACATCGAGAACCCCGATTTCGTGGTCACCTGGGACATCCACCGCACCCAGGAAAACACGGCCGAGGGCCAGCATGAATGGTGGGACTGGGTGCCCAACACGACGCCACCGCAAGTGGGGCCCCCGCAGCCGTGAGCATCAGCGCGTACATCAAGGAAATTGGCCGGGGCAAAGACGGCGCGCGTTCGCTCAAGCGCGATCAGGCGCACGACCTGATGAGCCAGGTGCTCGACGGCAAGGTGACCGACCTTGAACTCGGCGCCTTCGCCATCGGCATGCGCATCAAGGGTGAAAGCACCGAAGAACTGGCCGGCTTTCTGCAGGCCACGAGTGAACGTTGCCTGCGAATCCCCTGCCCCCGCCCGGTGGTGGTGCTGCCTTCGTACAACGGCGCGCGCAAGCTGCCCAACCTGACCCCGTTGCTGGCCTTGCTGTTGGCGCAAGAAGGTGTGCCGGTGGTGGTGCACGGCATGCCCGACGACCCCGGCCGCGTGACCACCGCCGACATCTTCAAAGAGCTCGGCCTGCCGATCGCAGGCGACGCTGAAGATGTGACGCAGGCCTGGGTGCGACGCGAGCCGGTGTTCATCCGCACCGATGTGTTGTGCCCACCGCTGGCCCGCCTGCTCAATGCACGCTGGGTCATCGGGCTGCGCAATTCAGGCCACACGGTGGCCAAGCTGCTCGACCCCTGCCCCAGCGCCTCGGCCGTCAAGGTCGTGAACCACACGCATCCCGAATACGGCCTGATGCTCACCGAGTTTCTGAAGCTCACCCAAGCCAATGCCATGCTGATGCGCGGCACCGAAGGCGAGCCTGTGGCCGACCCGCGCCGGTTGCCCCGGCTCGATGTGTTCATCGACGGGCAACCTCGGCCCGACCTGTCGGCATCCGCGCACGACGGCGTTCTGCGCGAGCTGCCGGTGTTGCCACGCACCTGCGACGCCGCCACCACAGCGCTGTACATCCAGTCGATCCTCAGCGGCGAAAAGCCCGCACCCACGCCACTGATGCTGCAGGTGCAGGCGCTGATAAAGGCACTGGGCGCGCTGACGCACCAGCACCCGCAGCCGCAGCCTCAAGAAAAGACCGCCTGAGGCAGCAGCCTCAAGCAGCGTGCAAACCGATAATCGGCGCCGGCCAGGGAGGGCCGCGCGATGATCGAACTTGAAAAACTCAACCAACTGTCGGCGTCGCACGGTGCGCTGCGGCCGGGCAAGGGCATGGTCTCCGGCGTGATCGCGCTGACGTTGGCCGTTCTTTGCTTCCTCGGCGTGCTGGCATTTCACTTCCCCGAGTACCTGACGACGCCGCAGTTGCGCCGCTCGTACAACGTCGATGTGATCCGCACGCTGATGCTGGTTGCATTGGTGCTTGCCGGCAGCCTGTCGCTGTTCAACATCATCCGGGGGCGGGCCCGCTGGCTGTCGGCCGCCGCCTTCGTGTTCATCGCCATGACGCTGGTGCTCGGCGGGCACAAGGTGCCGGTGAACGACTTCCCGGACAACACACCCTACATCGGCCTCGACTGGTTCATCCTCGACCTGCTGGGCTCGACGCTGATCTTCATCTTCATCGAAAAGCTCTGGGCGCTGCGCAAAGACCAACCGGTGTTTCGCCCCGAGTGGCAGACCGACTTCCATCACTTCATCGTCAACCACATGGTGGTGGGCTTCGTGCTGCTGGCCACCAACCTGCTGGTGCACAAGCTCTTCGGCTGGGCCGCGAACGACGGCATCCGGGGTTGGGTGGCGGGCTTGAACTTCTGGGTCGCGTTGTTCCTGATCGTGCTGGTGGCCGACCTGGTGCAGTACTGGACGCACCGCGCGTATCACGAGGTGCCGCTGCTGTGGCGGCTGCATGCGGTGCACCACAGCGTGAAGAGCATGGACTGGCTGGCCGGCTCACGGCAGCACATCCTTGAACTGCTGATCACACGCACGTTGGTGCTGGCGCCAATTTACGTGCTGGGCTTCAGCAAGGAAGTGATCGACGCCTACATCTTGATCGTCGGCTTCCAGGCGGTGTTCAACCATGCGAACGTGAGTGCTCGGCTTGGGCCGCTGCGCTACGTGATCGTCACGCCCAACTTCCATCATTGGCACCACTCGCAAGACAACGAGGCGATCGACAAAAATTATGCGGCGCACTTTGCCTTCCTGGACTATGCGTTCGGCACCGCAGTGAAGTCCGACCGCAAATGGCCGGCCCAGTACGGCGTGGTGGGGGACTACGTGCCCGAGGGCTTCTGGAAGCAGTTGCAGTTCCCGTTTCGCTGGAAAGGCTGAGGGGAGGAACGAGCCCCCCCCAGTCGCTTCGCTCCTGCCCCCAAGGGGCGCCACCCATCGGCCCGGCAGAGCCGGATCCTTGGGCGTTGCTTGATCCCTCCCTTCATCACCCGCTGAACCAATGCAAAAATTTGATGCTGTCGTCATCGGTGCCGGCGCCGCAGGGTTGTTCTGCGCCGGCATGGCCGGGCAGCTGGGGCTGAAGGTGCTGCTGATCGACCACTCGGCAAAGATCGCCGAAAAGATCCGCATCTCGGGCGGGGGGCGATGCAACTTCACCAACCGCGACGCGGGGCCGGCGAACTTCCTGTCCGAGAACCCGCACTTCTGCCGCTCGGCGCTGGTGCGCTACACCCCGCAAGACTTTCTGACGCTGATACAGAAGAACCGCATTCCCTGGCACGAGAAGCACAAGGGGCAGTTGTTCTGCGATGAGTCGGCCGAAGACATCATTTCGATGCTGCTGCGCGAGTGCGACCAAGGCGGCGTGACCCGCTGGCAACCTTGCGCGGTCGAAGCAGTCCGCCCCAGCCCGGCCGGCTTCGAGCTCGACACCGCACGCGGCGTGGTGCAAACCCGCCGCGTCGTCATCGCCACCGGGGGCCTGTCGATCCCGAAAATCGGCGCCACTGACTTTGGCTACCGCGTGGCGCGGCAGTTCGGCCACCGCGTCATCGAAACCCGCCCGGCACTGGTGCCGCTGACCTTCGACACCGCGCAGTGGGCGCCCTTCGTGCCGCTGTCGGGGCTGTCGCTGCCGGTGGAGATTCAAACCGGCGCGGCCAAGCGCAGCATGGCGTTCCAGGAAGACCTGCTGTTCACCCACCGGGGCTTGAGCGGCCCGGCCATCCTGCAGATATCCAGCTACTGGAAGCCCGGCACGCCGCTGCAGGTCGATTTGATGCCCGGCAGCGACTTGGCCTCGCAATTGGTTGAAGCCAAAGCCGGCAACCGCCGGCAACTCGGCAACGTGCTGGCCAGCCTGCTGCCCAGCCGGCTGGCCGACGCCTGGCTGGCGTCTCGCCCCGAGCTGGCCGCCCGCCCGCTGGCCGACCTGCGCGATCGCGACCTGCTCGATCTGGCCACCAGCCTGCAAAGTTGGGCGCTCACCCCGAGCGGCACCGAGGGCTACAAAAAGGCCGAAGTCACCGCTGGCGGTGTGGACACCCGCGAACTCAGCTCACAGACGCTGGAAAGCCAGAAAACGCCCGGCCTGCACTTCATCGGTGAGGTGGTCGATGTGACCGGCTGGCTGGGCGGCTACAACTTCCAATGGGCCTGGGCGAGCGCCGCCGCCTGCGCCCGGGCAATGGCGGGTTGAGCAGGGGCAGGCCCTCTCGAAAGCACCCGCCCACATCACTCTTGCGCGACGAAATTCGCTGGCTATAATCGCCGTCTTTGCTGCAAAAACCCGCGCGTCGATTCACCCAGGCCCCAGGCTGGAATCCGGAACCTCCACTTCGGACACCGGGCGAACACCGAGCGCAACAACCTCTGTATCTATGACTTCGATTCGCGTAAAAGAGAACGAGCCTTTCGACGTGGCCCTGCGCCGCTTCAAGCGCACGATTGAAAAACTGGGCTTGCTGACCGACTTGCGCGCCCGTGAGTTCTACGAAAAACCCACCGCCGAGCGCAAGCGCAAGAAGGCCGCCGCGGTGAAGCGCCACTTCAAGCGCATTCGCAGCATGCAGCTGCCCAAGCGTCTGTTCTGAGCCCACACCGCTCACGCATCGAAGCCCGCCCACGCGGGCTTTGTCGTTTTTGCCCTGGGTTTCCGCCCTGCCCTCCCACGATCCGGAGCCGCCGATGAGCCTCAAAGACCAGATCACCGAAGACATGAAAACCGCGATGCGCGCCAAAGATTCGGCGCGCTTGCTGACGATTCGCGGCTTGCTCGCAGCGCTGAAGCAAAAAGAAGTCGATGAGCGCATCACGCTCGACGACGCCATGGTGATCGCCATCATCGACAAGCTGATCAAGCAGCGCAAAGATTCGATCTCGCAGTTCGGCGCAGCTGGCCGCACCGACCTGGTGGACAAAGAGACCGCTGAACTCGCAGTGCTGGAAGGTTATTTGCCACAGCGCATGGGCGCCGATGAAGTCAACGCCGCCGTGCAGAAGATCGTGGCAGACCTTGGCGCCTCGGGCCCGGGCGACATGGGCAAGGTGATGGCTGCCGTGAAGGTGCAATTGGCAGGCAAGGCCGACATGGGCCTGGTGTCAGCGGCCGTCAAGCAAGCGCTGGCGCGCTGAGTCGACAGGAGCGAGATGATGAGCACCACCCCGCAAGTTCAGCAGATCAGCCCCGACGTCTGTGTGGCGCCTCAACTCGAACCTTCAGCCATGGCCTGGGCAGCGCAAAACGGCTTCATGAGCGTCATCAACAACCGCCCCGACTTCGAAGGCGGCCCCGACCAACCCACCAGCGCGCAGATGGAAGAAGCCGCTCAGGCTGCCGGCCTGCAGTACGCCTTCCTGCCGGTGAGTGGCGCCTACCAGTCACCGGAAGAAATCGCCCGTTTCGGCGAACTGCTGGCGCTGCTGCCCAAACCCATCCTCGCGTTCTGCCGCAGCGGCGCGCGCTCCGGCAAGCTGTACCAGGCGGCCACCCAAGGCTGACGAGCAAGCACAACAGCAGCCCGCCATGAATGCCTTGCTGACCCTGTCCCGACTGATCGATACCCTGAACGATCGGTTCGGCACCGTTGCCAAATGGGCAGTGGTCGCGTCGTGCCTCATCAGCGCCACCAACGCCGTGGTGCGCTACGCCGCCAACTACAGCTCAAACGCCTACCTCGAGATTCAGTGGTATCTGTTTGCGGCCTGCGTGATGCTCGGCGCGGCGCAGGTGCTGCGCGTGAACGAGCATGTGCGGGTGGACGTGCTGTATGGCCGCTTCAGCGGGCGCACGCAGGCCTGGATCGACCTGTTCGGCCTCGTCTTCTTCCTGATGCCGGTAATGGCGGCGATGCTTTACTACGCGTGGCCGCTGTTCGTGCGCACCTACACCTCGGGCGAGATGTCGGGCAACGCGGGCGGCCTGATCCGCTGGCCCGCCATGCTGATGCTGCCGCTGGGCTTCGCGCTGCTGATGCTGCAGGGGCTGTCCGAGATCATCAAACGCGCGGCCTGGCTGCTGCACAAGATCGACCTCGACTTCCACTACGAAAAACCGCTGCAATGACAGCGGTCGGATCGCACCCATGACGATGCAGCAATTCGCCCCGCTGATGTTTGCGGGGCTGGTGGTGATCATGCTGCTCGGCTTTCCAGTGGCGTTCTCGCTGTCGGCGCTGGGCCTGCTCTGCGGCTTCATCGCGGTCGAGATGGGGTGGTTCCCGGCCGAGTTCATGTCGGCCCTGCCGCTCAACGTGTTCGGCATCTTGTCAAACGAGCTGCTGCTGGCGATCCCGTTCTTCACGCTGATGGGCGCCGTGCTCGAGAAGTGCGGCCTCGCGGAAGACATGCTCGACTCGATGGGCCAGCTCTTCGGCCCCGTGCGGGGCGGCCTGGGCTATTCGGTGATCATCGTCGGATTCATCCTCGGCGCCATCACCGGCACGGTGGCCGGGCAAGTGATCGCCATGGCGATGATCTCGCTGCCAGTGATGATGCGTTACGGCTACAACATGCGTTATGCCACTGGCGTGCTGGCCGCATCAGGGACGATCACGCAGTTGGTGCCGCCCTCGCTGGTGCTGGTGGTCATGGCCGATCAGCTCGGCCGCTCGGTCGGCGACATGTACAAGGGCGCCTGGGGGCCGTCGATCCTGCAGGTGCTGATCTTCGCTATCTACACCTTCTTCATCTCGCGCATCTTCCCGAGCCACGTGCCGGGCCTGCCCAAAGACGCGCGCACGCTGGACGGCTGGGCGCTGTGGCGCAAGTGTTTGCGCGGCATCATCCCGTCGGCTTGTCTGATCTTCGCCGTGCTGGGCAGCATGGGCGGCTTGCCCTGGATGGACCACGCGATCGCCACCCCCACCGAAGCCGGCGCAATGGGCGCGGTGGGTGCGTTCATCCTGGCGGCGATTCACAAGCGGCTGAACTGGGAGCTCATCAAAGAAGCCGCCACCGGCACGATGCGCATCACCGCCATGGTGGTGTTCATCCTGATCGGCTCACGGGTGTTCTCGCTGGTGTTTCAGGGTGTCGATGGCGCCATCTGGATCGAGCACATGCTGAGCGACTTGCCCGGCGGGCAGATCGGGTTCCTCATCGCCGTCAACGTCTTCATCTTCTTCCTCGCGTTCTTCCTCGACTTCTTCGAGATCGCTTTCATCATCTTGCCGCTGCTGGGGCCGGTGGCCGCCAAGCTCGGCATCGACATGGTGTGGTTCGGCGTGCTGCTGTGCGTGAACATGCAGACCTCGTTCATGCACCCGCCCTTTGGCTTCGCGCTGTTCTATCTGCGCGGCATTTCCGATTCGCTGTTCAAACGCGGCTCGCTGC
>JAYSYW010000212.1:0-9372 GCA_043727255.1 Rhizobacter sp.
ATCAAGAGCTACCGCGACCTGCCGCTGCGCTACGGCGAGTTCGGTCAGTGCCACCGCAACGAACCCACGGGCGGCCTGCACGGGATCATGCGGGTGCGCGGCTTCACGCAGGATGACGGGCACATCTTCTGCACCGAAGACCACGTTCTTCCCGAATGCGTGGCCTTCACGACGCTGCTGCAGAAGGTCTACAAGGACTTCGGCTTCACCGAGATCATCTACAAGGTGGCCACGCGGCCGGCCCAGCGCATTGGGTCGGATGAGTCTTGGGACAAGGCCGAGTCGGCCCTGATGGAGAGTCTGCGTGCGTCCGGCTGCGACTTCAGCATCGCCCCCGGTGACGGCGCCTTCTACGGCCCGAAGATCGAATACACACTGAAAGACGCGCTCGGCAGGCAGTGGCAGTGCGGCACGATGCAGGTCGATTTTTCGCTGCCCGAACGTTTGGGCGCTGAGTACGTGGCGGAAAGCGGCGAGCGCCAATCGCCGGTGTTGCTGCACCGGGCGATCGTCGGTTCCATGGAGCGATTCATCGGCATCCTGATCGAGCAGCACGCGGGCGCGCTGCCGGTTTGGCTGGCACCAACCCAGGTGATCGTCATGAATATCACTGACGCGCAAGCGGACTACGCCCAGGAAATAGCGAAAACGCTTCAAAAACAAGGAGTTAGGGTGGAGTGCGATTTGCGCAACGAAAAAATTAACTATAAAATCCGCAATCACTCTTTGCAGAAGGTCCCGTTCATCCTCGTCGTAGGCGACAAGGAAAAGGCAAGCGGGGCCGTTGCGGTGCGCGCCAGGGGCAATCAAGACCTCGGTGTGATGCCCCTGGCAGACTTCAGCGCGAAGATCGCCGGCGACATCTCCCTGAGGGCCTGACCAACCCGCGCGCTTCGTTTGTTTTTGGACTTCGTTGCCTTGAAGTCCGTTGAAGGGTCTGACCATCGCTACTTTTGCTGACCGCCGCACGCCGAATGTCGAGCGCAAGCACCGCCTCAACCGTGAAATCATGGCTACCGAGGTGCGACTCAACGGTGTAGAGAACGAGCCGCTGGGGATCGTGCCGACGCAGGAAGCCCTGCGCATGGCCGGTGAACTGGACGTCGATCTTGTTGAAATTGCCGCCACGGCCGACCCCCCGGTCTGCCGCCTGATGGACTACGGCAAGTTCAAGTACCAAGAGCAGAAGCGGGCTGCGGAAGCGAAGTCGAAGCAGAAAGTCATCGAGATCAAGGAAGTCAAGTTCCGTCCGGGTACGGACGAAGGCGACTACCAGATCAAAATGCGCAACCTGCGCCGCTTCATCGAAGAAGACGGCGACAAGGGCAAGGTCACGCTGCGGTATCGCGGCCGTGAAATTACCCACCAGGACATCGGCATGCGCCTGCTGGAGCGCATTCGCGATGAACTGGCTGATTGCGCGGTGGTTGAGAACATGCCGAAGCTCGAAGGCCGCCAAATGATCATGGTGCTGGGCCCCAAGAAGCGGTGATGAAAAAAGGCGCCGTGTTCAAGCGCCCAAGATTGAAGATTCAATGCCCTGGTTTGGTCGCCAGGGTGTTGCAAGAAGCCTCTGCAGGCTGACAAGAACGCAAGTTGTTTTGCGGGCGCCTGCAGCGGCAATTAATAGGAGCAGTTCATGCCCAAAATGAAGACCAAGAGCAGCGCCAAAAAACGCTTTCGCGTGCGTCCAGGTGGCACTGTCAAACGCGGTCAAGCGTTCAAGCGCCACATCCTGACGAAGAAGTCGACGAAGACTAAGCGCCACTTGCGTGGTGTCACCTCCGTTCACAAGACAGACATGGGCAGCGTCACCAAGATGTTGCCCTTCGCTGGTCTTTGACCCGCCGTCGCCCAGTCACTTCTAGAAGGGAAAAGACATGCCTCGCGTTAAACGTGGTGTAACCGCCCGTGCTCGTCACAAGAAGATTCTCGCGCTCGCCAAGGGTTACCGTGGCCGCCGCAAGAACGTATTCCGCATCGCCAAGCAGGCGGTCATGCGCGCTGGGCAATACGCCTATCGCGACCGCCGCACCAAAAAGCGTGTGTTCCGTCAGCTCTGGATTGCCCGTATCAACGCGGCAAGCCGTGGCCTCGGGCTCACCTACAGCAAGTTCATGGCTGGTCTGAAGAAAGCGTCGATCGAGATCGACCGCAAGGTTCTGGCTGACATGGCTGTTCGTGATCCTGCCGCTTTCGGCAGCATCGTCGAGAAGGTGAAGGCCCAGCTCGCTTGATGTCGTGCACTGCCGCTGGTTAAAACCAGCGGTGGCACGGCGAGACCCTTGTTGCGGCAACGCTGCAAGGGCAAGCCCTCAAGGCCGACCTCGTGTGCGGCCTTTTTTCATTTTTTGGCCTCGGATTTGGGCATTGAACGGATGAACGACCTCGATCAACTGGTGCTGGATGCACAGGCCGACTTCGCGCAGTCCGCCGCGCCTGCCGATCTGGAAAACGCCAAGGCAAAGTACTTAGGCAAGTCTGGCCGCCTGACCGAACAGCTGAAGGCGTTGGGCGCTTTGGGGCCGGAAGAGAAAAAGTCGCGCGGCGCGTTGATCAATGCTGCCAAGCAGCAAGTCGAAGCTGCGCTCAATGGGCGCCGGCAGGCTCTGGCCGATGCTGAACTCGACGTGCAGCTCAAGGCCGAGGCGCTTGACGTCACCCTGCCGGGGCGCCAGCGTGGCATGGGTGGTCTGCATCCGGTGTCCCGCACGATGGAGCGCATCGAGGCGATCTTCGGTTCGATGGGTTTCGATGTGGCCGATGGCCCAGAAATCGAAACCGATTGGTTCAGCTTCACGGCCTTGAACAACCCCGAGAACCATCCGGCCCGTTCGATGCAAGACACGTTCTACGTGGACATGAAGGACGCGGAGGGTCGCTGGTTCAACCTGCGCCCTCATACCTCGCCGATGCAGGTGCGATACGCCCGAGCACATGCCGAGAAGAACAAGGGCGTCAGCCCCATGCCCGAGATCCGCGTGATCGCGCCGGGCCGCACCTACCGTGTGGACAGCGACGCCACACACTCACCGATGTTTCACCAGTGCGAAGGCCTGTGGATCGGCGAGAACGTCAGCTTCAAAGACCTGAAAGCCGTCTTCACGGACTTCTTCAGAACCTTCTTTGAAACCGACGATCTGCAACTGCGGTTTCGGCCATCGTTCTTCCCATTCACCGAGCCTTCCGCTGAAGTGGACATCGCCTTCTCCAGCGGCCCGCTGAAAGGCCGTTGGCTCGAAGTGGCCGGATCCGGGCAGGTGCACCCCAACGTCGTGCGCAACTTTGGGCTCGACCCAGAACACTGCATCGGCTTTGCCTTCGGCATGGGCCCCGATCGCCTAACCATGCTGCGCTATGGCGTCAGCGATCTGCGCCAGTTCTTTGACGGCGATCTGCGCTTTCTCTCGCAGTTCAAGTAAAGACGACACGAACCCAAGGAACCGACGAGATGCAATTCCCCGAGTCCTGGTTGCGTGAGTTCTGCAACCCGCCGCTGACCACCCAACAATTGGCCGATACGCTGACCATGGCGGGCATGGAAGTTGAAGAGTTGCGTCCGGTGGCACCAGCTTTCAGCCATGTGGTGGTGGCCGAAGTGCTTGAAGTTGAGCGCCACCCCGACGCCGATCGATTGAACGTGTGCCGCGTGCATGTGGGCGGTGACAAGGTGTTGAGCATCGTGTGCGGTGCGCCGAACGTCAGCGTTGGGATCAAGGTGCCTTGCGCGCTGGTGGGCGCCGAATTGCCCTCGGCGGAAGAAGGCGGTTCGCCGTTCCTGATCAAGCTAGGCAAGCTGCGTGGCGTTGAAAGCCAGGGCATGTTGTGTTCGGCGCGCGAGTTGAAGCTGTCGGACGACCAAGGGGGCTTGTTGGTGTTGGCCCACGACGCCCCCGTCGGCACGTCTATCCGCGAACATTTGAAGCTCGACGACACGCTGTTCACACTGAAACTCACGCCCAACCTGGGCCATTGCCTCAGCGTGTACGGCATTGCCCGTGAACTGTCGGCCTTGACCGGTTCGCCGCTGCGCGCAACCTCGTTCCCAGCGGCTGCAGTGGTTCATCAAGACCGTCTGCCTGTGAAGGTGCAAGACGCCGATCTGTGCGGGCGTTTTTCGGGCCGCATCGTTCGTCACGTCAACACGAAAGCCCAGACGCCAGCCTGGATGGTCGATCGCCTTGCGCGCTGTGGCCAGCGATCGGTGACCGCCTTGGTGGACATCTCGAACTACGTGATGTTCGAGTTCGGCCGGCCCTCGCACATCTTCGATCTCGACAAAATCCATGGCGGGCTGACCGTGCGCTGGGGCCGCCTCGGCGACAAACTCAAGCTGCTCAATGGCAACACCGTCGAGTTGGACGACAAGGTCGGCGTCATCTCCGACGATGAGGCGGTGGAATCGTTGGCGGGCATCATGGGCGGTGAGGCCACGGCGGTGTCTGACGACACCCGCCACGTGTATGTCGAGGCAGCTTTCTGGTGGCCGGAATCCATCGCCGGCCGAGCCCGCCGCTACAACTTCAGCACCGACGCCAGCCACCGTTTCGAGCGAGGCGTGGACCCGGCCCTGACGGTTGAGCACATCGAGCGCATCACACAGCTCATCCTCGACGTCTGCGGCGGCGAGCCCGCACCCATCGACGACCAGACGCTCCGCCTCCCGCAGAGCAAGCCCGTGAGCCTGCGCATCGAGCGCGCTTCCAAGGTGATCGGCATGCCGGTCACACAAGATGAATGTCTGCAGGTTTTGCAGCGCCTCGGGCTTGAGGTGTCGCAAGCACCGGGTGTGTTGACGGTCACTCCGCCCACCTGGCGTTTCGACTTGCAGATCGAAGAAGACCTGATTGAGGAAATCGTCCGCGTGCTCGGTTTTCACCGCTTGCCCGACACGCCACCGCTGGCGCCGGTGACTGCGCGCGTGCGGCCCGAGTCACAGCGCGGCGCGTATGCGTTGCGGCATTTGATGGCCGGGCGTGACTATCAGGAAACCATCAACTTCAGCTTCGTCGAAGAGCGTTGGGAGCAAGAGCTGGCGGGCAACACGCAGCCCATTCGGGTGCTGAACCCGATCGCCAGCCCCTTGTCGGTGATGCGGTCTAGCTTGCTGGGCAGCCTGATTTCGGTGCTGCGCTTCAACCTGGCGCGCAAGGCGCCGCGTGTGCGCCTGTTCGAGATCGGCCGAGTCTTCCTGCGCGATGCTTCGGTGACCGACAGCCTTGCCACGGTCGCCGGCATCTCCCAGCCCATGCGCTTGGGCGGGCTGGCGTATGGCGGTGCCGAAGGCGCCCAGTGGGGCGCGAAAGAACGCGCCGTTGATTTCTTTGACGTGAAGGGCGACATCGAAGCGCTGCTCTCACCCGGCACTGCTCGCTTTGTGCCCCACGAACACCCCGCTTTGCACCCTGGTCGCTCGGCGTGCATCGAACTCGGTGGGAAGGTCATCGGCTTTGTGGGCGAACTGCATCCCCGGTGGCGCCAAAGCTATGAGTTGCCGCAAGCACCCATGCTGTTTGAGCTGGACGCCGATGCGCTGCGCCAGCGACCAGTGCCGGTGTTCAAGCCGTTGCAACGTCAGCAGTCGGTCTGGCGTGACATCGCGGTGATTGCTGGTGAGCAGGTCAGCCACGATGCCTTGATCGACACCATCACCTCGGCCAACCCCGAACTCGTGCGGTCGGCAAGGCTCTTCGACGTGTACAAGCCCGCGAACCCGGGTGGTGATTTGGCGGTGGGTGAACGCAGCCTGGCCGTGCGGCTCGAAATGCTGGACGAGACCACGCCCTTGACCGACGAGCGCACCGAGGCGGCGGTTGCTGGCGTGCTTGATGCTTTGAAAGCACGCCTGGGCGTGCGCCTGCGCGGCTGAACCAACCAACACCCTCATGAACTCACCCGACAAGCAGGCGACATCCGGCGTTTTGTTGCCTACGCTGGAGACGCCCACACTCACCAAAGCCGAGCTGGCCGAGTTGTTGTTCGAGCGTTTGGGTCTCAACAAACGAGAGTCCAAAGACATGGTCGAAGCCTTCTTCGACATCATTCACGCCACCTTGGTGACGGGTGACGACGTGAAGATGTCGGGCTTCGGCAACTTCAATATTCGCCGCAAAGCCCCGCGCCCAGGGCGCAACCCACGCACCGGTGAATCGATCCCGATCAAAGCGCGGAATGTTGTTACGTTTCACGCCAGCCACAAACTCAAGGGGGTTGTGCAAGGTGACATCCCCGCCGGAGACGAGTTCGAGTAAAGTCTAGCTTTCTCTTCCGATCTCATTGATTTCAATGGAGAAAGCGCTTCCTGCCATTCCTGCCAAACGCTACTTCACCATTGGAGAAGTGAGCGATTTGTGCGGCGTGAAGCCGTATGTGCTGCGCTATTGGGAACAAGAATTCACCCAGCTCAAGCCGATGAAGCGGCGGGGCAATCGGCGCTACTACCAGCACCACGAAGTGCTGCTGATCAGGCGGATCCGCGAGTTGCTGTACGAACAGGGCTTCACCATCAGTGGGGCGCGCAACCGGCTTTCCGAACTGGTGCACGCCCGCAGCGAAGCGCCCGTTGACTTGCACGAACTTCCCGCTGAACCGCCCGTGGATGAGGGCAGCGTTGAGGTGATCGACATGGATGTGCTGATGCCCGTTGAGCCGGTAGAGACCTCCGAGGTTTCACTCGGCCAGATGCGCCAGGAACTCATCTCGATACGTGGCCTATTGACCGTCTGAATTGCGACTTTTCACGCTATACTCTTTGGCTTACG
The DNA here is from genome assembly GCA_043727255.1 of Rhizobacter sp. Classification (GTDB taxonomy): domain Bacteria; phylum Pseudomonadota; class Gammaproteobacteria; order Burkholderiales; family Burkholderiaceae_C; genus Rhizobacter. Next base: position 6,762 of record JAYSYW010000212.1, read on the forward strand.
TCGGGGTGTAGCGCAGCCTGGTAGCGCACTTGCATGGGGTGCAAGGGGTCGCGAGTTCGAATCCCGCCACCCCGACCAAAGAAAAGACAAAGCCCAGCAGTTTCAACAACTGCTGGGCTTTTTGTCTTTTAGCGGCCGCCACCGCGCATCGGGCCATGCGGCGTTCATCGATCCATGGACCCATGCGCGCAAAGTTCAGCCTGATGGCTGATTCGAGGACTTGGCTGATGGTCTTGGAGCCACCGGCGACTCAGCCGCCAGGGCATCGGGGAAACGGTCCATCGTTCGCAGCGAAGTGAAGCGCCAAATCCACAGCGCCGTGAGGCCCAGCGTGGTCAGCCCGCCAAACACGATGGCGGGCACCAGACCGAACCAGCCGGCGGTGATGCCCGATTCAAACTCGCCCAGCTCGTTCGAGGCGCCGATGAACACGGCGCTGACCGCGCTCACCCGGCCGCGAATCGCGTCGGGCGTTTGCGACTGCACGAGGATGTGCCGGATGTAGACGCTGACCATGTCGCCCGCACCCATCATGCACACTGCCGCCATCGACAACCACAGGCTCGACGACAGCCCGAACACGATCGTTGCCACGCCGAATGCCGCCACGCCGCCGAACATCCAACGGCCCACCCGGCGGTGAATCGGCTTGAACGCCAATGCCAGCGTGACCAACGCGGCGCCCATGGCGGGCGCGCTGCGCAGCAGGCCGAGGCCGGCGGCGTCCACATGAAGCATGTCGCGGGCGACTGCGGGCAGCAGCGCGGTCGCGCCGCCGAACAGCACCGCGAACAGGTCGAGTGAGATGGCGCCGAGCATCACCGGCTTAGACCACACGAAGCGCAGCCCTTCCAGCACCGAGCGCAGCGTGGCGGGTTCGCGGCTCAACACCTGCTCTCGGCCGCGCACCATCACCATGAACACCAGCGAAAGCGCAAACAACGACCCGGCCACGCCGTACACCACGCGAGGCACCACCAAGTACAACAGCCCGCCCAGCACCGGCCCGACGATCACGGCGATGTGAAAGGCCGACGAGCTGATCGCCACCGCTCGGCCAAAGCTGGCGGGCGGCACCAGGTTGATCAGGATGGCTTGGCTGGCCGGCATTGAAAACGCGCGTGCCGCGCCAAACAGTGTGAGCACCGCGAACACGGGCCACACCGCTTGCAGGCCCGATTCGGTGAAGCCCAGCAACAGCAGCGAGCACAGCAGGTTCACGCCGATGCATACCCGCAGGATGCGGCGGCGGTCGAAGCGGTCAGCGGCTTGGCCCGAAGGCAGGATCAGCGCGAAGAAGGGCAGGAACTGGAACAGCCCCACCAGCCCCAGATCGACCACGCTGCCGGTCAGTGCATAGACCTGCCAACCGATGACCACGCTTTGCATCTGCACGGCCAGCGCGCCAAGCAATTTGACGGCGAGGTAGAGCGAAAAATCGCGGTGGCGAAAAACACGCAGCTCTTCGGCGGACCAGGCGGACATGGCGAAACCTGAAGCGGAAACCTCGATTTTGAAGAGGCCTCAGCCGGCTGTGTCGTGCGTCCGCCAGCGTCACTGGGGCTGATCAGCGATCAAGGCAGCAGGACTTCCACATCGTCGGCCTCATCACCTGCGGGTTCGCCTGCTGCCGGGGCGGCTTCGGGAGCCCCCTCTCCATTGATGGCCGAGGTTTCGCCGTCTGCGGGTGGGGCCGGCTTTCTCTCCGCGGCTTCAGACAGCGCGTTCGACAGCGCCTCCATGTCCAACGAATCGAAGGGATTGGTGCCCGAAGGCACAGTGGGCGGGCGCGGTGGCTTGCGGCGGGCCTTGACGGCGGGGCGGGGTGGCAGCGTGATGTCTTGCCAGCTCGACCAGCAAGGCCCGCGGCTTTCGGCCGTGGCCACGGGCAACTCTTCCAGCACGTCGCCAGCGGCGTCGGCGATCAACACCTTGTGCGACGCCGAATTGGCGGCCACCGCCCGGCCGAACTTGCGCATGCGGTCGAGGTCGGTGTGCCACACCCGGCCTTCCTTGCGCAGCCGGCCGTTGACGTCACGGGTGACTTCGATCACCCGGTAGATGGGCGTCTTGTCCCACTGTGCGACCTGGAACGACGGCTTGACGACGGCGGTACGCACCGGCTTGTCCGCATCTGTTTGGGGTTCGTCGGGCTGTGTGGCGGAGGGTGATTTTTTTTCCACGTTGTGTTGGCTGCAGCCATGGGGCAAACGTTCCGGGTGCCGGCAGGGGGCCCGGGCGCGCGGCTGCACTCCGTGCTTTCGGCTCGATCGCCGAAAACTTGAGGCATTGAATCCGCCCGCTTGCACCCTTCCGGTGGGCCAAGCTCGGAAGCGGGTGAAATTCCTTGCACACTTCCCCGCCATTCCTGCGTCCACCCCTGACCAAATACTGTTCGTTTAGATAAAAAACCCACCCGATGGATTGGTTGGTGACCATCGGTGCGTTGCTTTGCGTGCGTGGGCGGCCCTTGGCATGGGTGTGCCTGGCGGCGCATCCAGCGGCTGGGGCGAGCAATCCATCGGAACGTGTGTGGCGGCATTGCGGTCATGAGGGGCGTACTGCGTGTTTCGGCGCTTGACCATGCGAGGCGAACGCCGGTTGAGGGTGC